>CALGDB010000111.1 GCA_937884175.1 uncultured Flavobacteriales bacterium | reverse complement strand
GCGAGCTATCTATCAAAGATCCAGAACGGGACCTGCGCACCATTGCGAAGGAGTGGGCCGCAGAAAAGAAGGCCAACTCGGACAAAGAATAAGCCGGGCTCAATTCCGGAACGCCGCCTCGCCAATCCACACTTCCGTAGCGCCATTGCCATACTGTCGCGGATCGGCTGAACGGCACGAACAGTCCGGATAATACTGCTCCACACGGGACCAAATTTGGTGGCGCAGCACCCCTTGACCAATGCCATGGATGAAAATCATCTTCTTCGTGCGTTGGCGAATGCCGATCTGAAGCATCCGCTCAAAATGCGCTATCTGGAGTTCGAGCATCACAACGGGGCTCAAGCCCGCTTGCGAGTCGACGATGGCGTGCAAGTGCAAATCGACCTCCTCCACCGCTCCGCCTGACGGACGGGCCTGCGACTCATTGTACTTCGATTTGAAATCCTGCTCCATCTTGCGCTGACGCGCAGGATCCATTTCTTGCTGCAGGATTTCGAGGACGGACGGAACGACGCGCTCGTACGCCTGTTTCATCTCCGCTCGGGACTCCATGGGAATCAAATCACTCGGCGCGTGAGCGTATTCGAACCCGTTATCGTCTTCGACAAGGATTTGGCCATCCGGCTGCACGGCCGTGACCCGTCCTTCCCCTACGTCGTTGAGGAAACGCACTTTGTCGCCTATTTTGAATGCATTCGCGCCCATCTGCCCGAAATTAGCTGTTATGATTGCCCAAATTTCCTTCAAAACCAAACACCTCTCGCGCTGCGCGAGCGCTTTTCTAATCGTTCTGTGCGCATGGGCCTGTGCCCCGGCGACAGCCACGGCCCAATTGAAGATTTCCAAATCCCAGTGGAACCGGTTGGACGCTGCCATGCTGGAGGCCCTAAGCACCCTGAACCTGCCTTCCCTGTCTGTCGCGGTCGTGCACGACGGCGAGTTGGTGTGGTCGCAATCGCACGGCAAGCTCGATGCCAATGGAACTCAGGCTGCCAACCCAGAATGCCTCTACGCTGTGGCCTCCAATACGAAGGCCTTTACGAGTGCCGCCCTGGCCCAATTGGTGGACGCCGGCAAATTGGATTGGAACGACCGCGTGCAAGATTACTTGCCGGATTTTGAGTTGTACGACCCGTACGTCACCTCTGAGTTGCGCATCACTGATTTGCTGTGCCACCGGAGCGGTCTGGAAACGTTCTCTGGCGACTTGCTGTGGTATGGCACTGCCTGGAGTGCCGACGAGGTGCTCCAACGCGCCCGCCACCTCCAACCCACGAGTCCCTTCCGCACGCAATTCGGTTACCAAAATATCCTCTACATCGCCGCTGGCAAAGTGGTCGAGAGCATCACCGGGCAACCGTGGGCAGCAACCGTCCGCGACTCGCTGCTCATCCCATTGGGCATGGAGCGCGCGGTATTGTCAACCTCAGACTTGACCGGCCTTGAAAACGTCGCTCTGCCGCACAACGAGCTGGAAGAAGGCATCCTCACAACCATCGATTGGGTCAATTGGGACAACATGGCGCCGGCCGGCGCACTGATTACGAGTGTCACGGACATGGCGAAATGGATGATCGCCCAAATGGACAGCGGCCGCGTCGCGGATGAACGGCTTTGGTCCAATGCCCAAACCCATGCGATGTGGACCATGCACACGCCCATCCCTGTATCCCGGTTCTATGCCGACCGGCTGCCCTCGATGCATTTTCGCGGCTACGGCCTCGGCTGGGAATTGGGCACCCTCCATGGGCGCAAAACCGTTGGTCACTCCGGTGGTTACGACGGGATGATTTCCCGGCAGATGCTGGTGCCGGAAGAAAAGCTGGGTATCTTCATTGCCACGAATACCAACAGTTCCGTTCCATGGGCCCTTGGCTTCGACGCCCTCGGCATACTGCTTGCCAACGACAAGGCGACCCCGTTACTGAATTTTTTGCGGGAGCGCCGTGCGGCAGAACCGGCTGAGAAAGCCGCTGCTGAAGCTGAACTCATCGCCGCTCGCGTTCCAGATACCACACCATCTCTGCCATTGGATGCGTACACCGGCACGTACACAGATGTGATGTACGGCAATGTCACGGTTCAACTCGACGAGGACCAATTGCACTTCCAATTTGAACCTACGCCCTTGTTCAAAGGCCATTTTGAGCACTGGCATTTCGATACGTTTCGACTGCACTGGGATACCCAAATGATGCTGCCAAGCGGCACGGCTCACTTTGGCCTGAACACCTCTGGCACAGTGGAAAGTTTGGACATCGATGTCCCCAATCCTGATTTCGATTTTACGGAATTACATTTCTCCAAATCAGAATAAATTAAATTACTGTTTATTAGATATTTAAGTCTATCTGAATGAATTTAATTATAATAAAGAAGTCGGCGTTGATGTTGGCGGTTTTGGCTGCTTACATCGTGCCGTGTTGGGGCCAACCTGATGCACCTGAAGGGTTAAACTCGGAGGCCTTGAGGACGTGGCTCAAAGCTGAATGGTACGACCCTTATTTTGACGATTTGGGGTACAACGGCGCCCGCACGCAAATGTTCGGCTACACCGATGAAGCAGACGGGATGGTGAACGGGGTTTACACCGGGTTTCAGCAGCCGGCGGCGTTTGTGACGTACTTGGATCCCATCAACACCGAACACATCGTTCCCCAGAGTTTTTTCGGCAGCCTGTCTCCCATGAAATCCGACCTATTCAACATCCGCCCCACCCACGGCAGTGCCAACTCAGCCCGCGGCAACACCCCCTACGGACTGGTGGCTAATGAATCGGCTCAGTGGTATGGCGTGAATCCAAACGGCGAATACACGACACAAGGCAACATCCCTCCCAATCCCGAGGCCTGGTCGAAGCGGTCGGGGAACGCATGGGAACCACCGGCAGAACAGAAAGGCGACATCGCACGAAAGGTTTTCTATTTCTACACGATGTACCCGACCCAAGCAGGTCAATTGAGCGACTTGGGCAATCCAGACGTGCTTTTTGCTTGGCACTTGGAAGACCCTGTTGATGCTTTCGAATCCACGCGAAACGCGCGTATTGCCGATGCTCAAGGAAATCACAACCCCTACATCACCCATCCGGAATGGGTCGAAACAGCTTGGTTTTGGAGTGGTGTGGCGGTCCCCGGCTGTACCGATTCCACAGCATGCAATTACGAAACTTCAGCGAATGAAGACGACGGTTCCTGCACCTATCCCGAAGCCGGTCTCGATTGTTCGGGCGCCCCATTGGAAAGTTGCACGTTGTTCTTCTCAGAATACGCGGAAGGCAGCTCCAACAACAAATACCTCGAAATCTTCAATCCAGGCCTGACAGAGATTAGCCTCGCAACGATGGCCTTAGCCCACACCGTCAACGCACCCGCCACGCCGGGGAACTTCGAAACTTGGGTGGAATTTCCCGCAAATTCGACGGTAGCTGCAAGCAATGTGTTCCGCATCGTACACACCTCTGCTGCTCCGGAATTGCTGAATTTGGCCGACTTTATCTACGGCAATCTTTCCAACGGCGATGACGGCTTTGCTTTGGTTGAAGGTGGCCCCACAGACTTCATCATCCTGGATATCATCGGCGACTGGAACGGCGATCCAGGCAGCGGGTGGGACGTTGCAGGTACCGCCAATGCGACCCAAAATCACACCCTAGTTCGTAAGCCGAATGTCCTCAGCGGAAATGCAGGTGACTGGCCCCTTTCAGCCGGTACGAACCCCGACGACAGCGAGTGGATTGTGTTCGAGGTCGACCATTGGTTCGATTTCGGCCAACACACCATCGATGGTCAATGTGACACGAGTGGCGAAAACGGAGGAGGTTCTGACCCCATTCTGGGCTGCACATACCCCAGCGCCTGTAATTACGACAATGCCGCAACTGAAGACGATGGGTCGTGTGATTTTGTCGGCTGTGAAACGTTTGGATGCTCTTATCCTTCTGCCCTGAATTTCAACAGTTTAGTCACGATTGACGATGGATCTTGTCTATTTGCAATCACCGAAAATCCGTGCGCAACGGACATCAACAACGACGGAATCGTCACCGTCGCAGACTTGCTCTTACTCTTGACCGATTTTGGAGCAGCCTGTCCAAATTAAGCGAAATTTATCACGTATTTAACCCATTTTCATCAACTAATTTCGGGACAAACTGACTCCTTAAAATTCGACCATTTGGCTCTTTCATTCCGGGGATAAATATTTTCTTTCGACGAATGATATAATATAAGCCTCCAAGCCTTATATTGGAGGTCCCAAATTGTCTGACATGAGCCAAAATTGCCTAACCCGGTCCTTCTGGGCGGTTGCTGCTTTGTGCGCAGCCTTGCATACGACCCACGCCCAGGACTATTCGATGTCCATTGAAATTACCGGCGAACACACAGGTATGGTTGGAGAAGTTGACCTTACAGGTCATACCACCTACCAATTCTCTCTCAACCTTGCTGACCCTGCGGACCAAATACTCACAGTATTTGGAAATACCGAAAACCCCACGGAAATCGTGGCGCCAGCAGGCTACTTCAACAGTTTGTACGCATCCGGCCCCACTGCTGCCGGGATCTCGACGGAAGGTTTGGCTCTCTACCCGTCGTTGTCCTTCGACAGCTATGTGACCATCGGATTGGAACATGAACCGGATTTGGGCGCTGGGGAATCGTTCATCATTGTCAACGAAGATTTGGATCAACAGTGGGTTTCGAACCTCTTCTTCCCTTCTGCCACGTCGGGCGAAAGCATCTACATGAACACGGAGACCGGCGGGTCATGGTTTGCCCTGCCCGGGGCGACGAACGCCTTCGCTGGTGACGACATGCAGGTGTTGATTGCACAATTTACCAGTGAAGATTGCTTGCACGGTGTGCTGCATGCCCTCATCCTTCCCGCGGACGGCTCTCCCGCGTTTGTAATGGGGCAACAGTTCAACTGTACTGAGTGTGGGCCCATCGGCTGTGCGGATGAAACCGCTTGCAACTACAACCCGGATGCCCCAAACTACCCGGGCGGGAACGCCAATTGCACCTACGCAGATGAGGGGTATGATTGCTCCGGCAACTGCCTGTTGGACAGCGACTTGGATGGAATCTGCGACCCCTTCGAAGTAGCGGGTTGCACGGATGTTTCAGCGTTGAACTTCGACCCCAACGCCACAGATGAAAACGGTTACTGCGCTTATGCAGAAGATTTGAATTGCGCAGATGAGGCAGCGTGCAACTACCAGCCATTCGCTGGACCAGCGTATTGCTTGCAAATTGAAACGTATGCCGAACACAGCGGAATGGTCGGTTCTGAAGACTTGACCGGACACACGACGTACCGCATTTATGCCCTGTGTGAAAACGCGGACGACTTCGTTTCCAGCGTTTCGGGCGATTCAGAATTCCCCACCCGCGTTCAATCCACGACGTCGTTCTTCCAAAGCGGTTTTGGTGGCTTGACCGGTTCAGACCAAAACGCTGCCTTGTTCGGATTCTTCCCGAGTGCCGCGTTTGACTCCTACATCACCATCGGTTTGACCGAATCGGCCGGTGCAGGAGAAGGCAACATCAACACTATCGACAACCCCAACAATCCTTGGGGCGACTTTTTTGAAGACGGTGGTGACCTGGCAATCGATGATGAAATCGGTGGGAGCTGGTTCATTTTCAACGGCAACACCAATGGCATCGCTGGGGATGACTTCCGGGTTCTCTTAGCCCAGGTTACCACTGACGGCGACCTGTCCGGTTCGATGTACGTCCAGTTCTTTGAGAATGGATCTCCAGCAGCTGATACACGACAACTCATTGATTTTCAGCAAGCCTGCTACGGACCAGAAGAACTGGCTGCCTGCGAATACCCCGACCCTTTGTTGGATTGCGACGGCAACTGCCTCAACGATGCCGACGGTGACGGGGTTTGTGATGAATTCGAGGTCCCCGGTTGTGATGATGCGACAGCATGCAACTTCGATTCCGACGCTACCGACAACGACGGTTCGTGCGATTACCCTGCTGACGGTTACG
>CALGDB010000110.1 GCA_937884175.1 uncultured Flavobacteriales bacterium | reverse complement strand
TACCCATATTGTACGACGCTGCCGCTAGCGCCCACGAACCGAATTCTTCTTTGGCTTCCAACAGGTAGTCGCACGCGGCATAGGTGGCTTTGGTAACGTGATAACGCTCATCAATTTCTTTCGTTACCCGCAAACCGTACTGCGGAGCGGTGCCCTTCATGAATTGCCAAAATCCCGCGGCACCGGCTGGAGACACCACCTGAGCCAACCCGCTTTCAATGATTGCGAGGTACTTGAAATCATCTGGCAAACCCTTCTCAGCGAGGATGGGCTCGATGACTGGGAACCAGCGCGATGCACGCTTAAAATACAGCATGGTCGAACTGTGGTGGTAAGTGTTGACGACCATTTCCCGGTCCATTTGTTCGCGAACGCCGAACCATTCGAAAGGCACAGGTTCGCCGGCGAGGTCATCTTGGCTTGGGACCTTTGGGGCTTTGTTTTGCACCCAGACGACGGGCTCATCCACAACGGCAATGGGATCACCCGGGTTGGAAACCGACGCCGTAAGCAACAGTGCCCCTGCGATCAGAAAAGTCAGTTTCCAGATGAATCCTTGCTTGGGGCGTTTGATGTCCATGGGGCGGCGTTTATATCGTGCTGTGAGAAAAACGAATTTACCGCACGTCTATTGGCCAGCCCGGGGCGTAATCAGTCGCTTTTTGTGATTTTTCCACACCCTTTTACAGCCCTTTATGCAAAGGGCCATCCGGCCGCCTTCAAAGACGGAGCTGCGGCATCTTTGGGCGAGAGCAGCGGTCCACCTTCCGGCATTGTAAAGCCGGGAACGTTCCAGGAAATGTTCAAGTCGGGGTCGTCCCAGCGAATGGACCCCTCGGATTCCGGATGGTAGTAGGCCGTGCACCGGTATTCCACAACTGCGTCGTCACATAGGGCCATGAAACCGTGCGCAAAACCCGCAGGAATCCACAATTGGCAGCCGTTTTCGGAAGACAGTTCGCAACCGAGCCATTGGCCACGTGTTGTGGAGGAGGCACGGACGTCAACGGCTACGTCGAACACGCGACCTGCCGCACACCGAACGAGTTTGCCTTGGGCATGGGGATCCCGCTGAAAATGCAACCCGCGCAACGTTCCGGCTTTAGAAACGGAAAGGTTTTCTTGGACAAATTCGAGCGGATCATCGGTGTGGCCATCCAGCATGCCTTGCCTCCACGTTCCCCAGAATACACCACGATCATCCCGAAACTGACGGGGCGTCAGCTTCACCAATCCACTCAAATGCAGCGCTTCTACTTCCATCTCAATTGGGGTTCACGATGAACGCATAGAAAAACGTCAAGGTCGAAATCAATGACGTGATCGGCATCAGGCTTTCTGTGGTTTCCCTCACCAACTGAGGCAGAG
>CALGDB010000109.1 GCA_937884175.1 uncultured Flavobacteriales bacterium | reverse complement strand
TGTAACTACAACCCGCTGGCCACCGACGACGACGGTACGTGCGTGCAAAACGACGAGTGCGGCGTGTGCGGTGGTGACGGCATTGCCGAAGGTGCCTGCGATTGCGCAGGTAATGGCCCGGAAGCAGGTTATGACTGCGACGGCGTGTGCTTGAACGATGCCGATGGCGACGGTACATGCGATGAATTTGAAGAGTTGGGTTGCACAGACGAGACGGCTTGCAATTACAGCAGCGACGCCACCGAGGATGACGGAACGTGCACAGTAAACGACGAATGCGGCGTTTGCGGTGGAGACGGTATAGCCCCTGGAGCATGCGATTGTGAAGGGAACTTACCCGAACCGGGCTACACGTGCGAAGGCGATTGTATCGCAGATAGCGATGGTGACGGCATTTGTAACCCGTTTGAAGTTCCTGGCTGCACGGATGATATGGCCTGTAACTTCACCCCGGATGCCACCGATGAGGACGGCTCGTGTGAATATCCCGCTGCGGGCGAGAATTGCGCTGGAGACTGTTTGGCCGACCACGATGGCGATGGGGTATGCAACGATGCTGAGACGCCGGGTTGTACCTCAACCTCAGCGACGAACTACAACCCTGCTGCTACAGATGACGATGGGTCGTGCACGTGGCCTGAAGGTCTGTTCACTGGCCTCAGCTATGACTTAATCGGACATGATCTGATTGAAGGAACTTCAACATACCGCTTGTACGCGAACTTCAACCCGGACACGCTTATCCAGGTGGTAGCGAGCTACGGAACGGCAGAGGAACCTTGGGAAATAAGCTCAACGGAGGTCTTCCACCAAGATGAAAACGGTGCACTCTTGGCGCACTCCATTAACCCTGCATTCTTCGCGATGTTCCCGGAATTGGAGTACGATTCGTGGCTTGCACTCGGTGGCGGTCCCGGTTCGCCGATTGAATTGCAAACGGTGGGATTAGCCAACTTCTTCACAGACTTCGAGGAGAGCGGTGCGAACGTGCTCGTGAACACTGTAGTGGGTGCGAGTTTGTATTACATCCCCGGACCGGATGGAAGCGTTTTGTCGTTCGTTCAAGACGGGCAGCTCTTGCTTGGTCAGTTCACTACTAGCGGCGTTGTTTCAGTTAAGTACAACTTGCAATTCCGCGATGCGGTAAGTGAGACCCACTACGCAACTGACTTGAACCTCGTATTTCCAACCTTCGGTGTGGGCTGCACAGACGAAACAGCATGCAACTACGATGTGGAAGCCACGGATGATGATGGCACCTGCAATTATAGCACTGAGCACGTGGATTGCGATGGCAACTGCTACAGCGATATAGACGGAGACGGCATCTGCGATGGTCAGGAAATTGCGGGTTGTACGGACGAGACTGCCTATAACTACAACGAAGATGCCACTGATGAAGACGGTAATTGCCTCGATGCCGGTTGCTTCGATGAGTTGGCCTGCAACTATGACCCAACGGCCGATGTTGACGTACCAGAAATGTGCGAATACGCCGGTCCATACGCTGACTGCGACGGCAATTGCAATGGTGATTACGAAGGCGATGGTGTGGACGAGTGCGATGAAGTCTCGGGCTGTGCCTCCGCTTCAGCAACGAACTATGATCCGCTGGCGACTAACGATGACGGATCGTGCGTTTGGGGCGATGGTTCATTCCAAGGCCTCACATATGAGGTGGTTGGAGAAAACACCGTGGAAGGCAATACCACCTACCGGGTCTATGCGCAGTTTGACACAAATGCTGAAGTTGACATGACGGCCTTGTTTGGTAACGCGGATTACCCTTGGTGGACCACCACAACAGGTACATTCTATCAGCACCCACTAGGCGAGGACTTTGGTGGCAACATTAACCCAGGCTTCTTCAGCTACTTCCCTGAATTGGAATACGATTCATGGTTGACGATTGGCGCGGCTCCCGGCGATTACAACGCCTTGGCGCAGCAAAATATGTACTTGCACCTGCCTTCATTCAATGCAGGTGAGGACTTAATCATCGATACAGAGGCTGGTGCGCAGATTTTCTTGAACCCCGGTGCCTCTGAAACACAAGGGGTACCTGATGCGGACGGTCGTTTACTTGTCGGTCAATTCACGACCAGCGGCGTTATGTTCCTGCGCTACAACATTCAATTTGAGTTGGGTGGTCAATTGGAGCAGTACGAAGACGTTGAGTTGACGTTCCCACTGATTGCGGGTGGATGCACCGATGAAATGGCTTCGAACTACGATTCTTCGGCCAACTTCGATGACCTCACGTGCATCTACGAGGGCTGTACGGATGAAACGGCGGACAACTACAATCCGGCTTCGAACCTGAACGACGGCTCATGCTTGTACACAGGTTGTATGGATCCTGATGCTGACAACTATGATGAGCAGGCCAATACGGGCGATCAAGCCGCTGAGTGTTTGTACACAGGTTGTATGGATCCTGATGCTGACAACTATGATGCCCAAGCTAACACGGGCGACCAGGAGGCGTTGTGTGAGTACTTCGGTTGTATGGATTCGGACGCCGACAACTACGACGCGGGCTCCAACGTGGAAGACGGTAGCTGTTTGTACACGGGCTGCATGGATTCGGAAGCGGACAACTACGACGCCCAAGCCAACACCGGTGATCAAGAAGCCTTGTGTGTTTACTTCGGTTGCACCGAATCTGAAGCCTACAACTATGACGCCGATGCCAATACCGACGACGGAACATGCGTGTATGCAGGATGTATGGATTCAGATGCAGATAACTACGACGTTGGAGCCGATGTGGATGATGGTAGCTGTTTGTACACAGGTTGTATGGATGCAGAGGCGGATAACTACGACGCCCAGGCCAACACCGGGGATCAAGAAGCAATTTGCGTCTACTTCGGTTGCATCGACACTGAAGCCTACAACTATGACGCCGAAGCCAATTCCGACGACGGAACGTGCGTGTACGCCGGATGTATAGATTCAGATGCGGACAACTATGACGTTGGAGCCGATGTGGATGATGGCAGCTGCTTGTACACGGGTTGCATGGATTCGGAAGCGGACAACTACGACACCCAGGCTAACACCGGTGACCAAGAAGTACTGTGTGTCTACTTCGGTTGCACCGACGCTGTTGCCGACAACTACGACGACGGAGCCAACGCCGATGACGGTACGTGCTTGTACACAGGTTGTATGGACGAAGCTGCAGACAACTACAACCCACAGGCCAATACGGGTGACCAAGCGGCCATTTGCCTTTACACCGGTTGCTACGATGAATTGGCTTCGAACTACGATGCCCAAGCGAACACAGGTGACCAAGAGGCCCTGTGTGAGTACACTGGTTGTACGAACCCTGATGCAGACAACTTTGACCCAGGGGCGAATGTAGATGATGGCTCTTGTATTGTAGCAGGTTGCATGTACGAGGCAGCGACCAACTACGACCCAGCCGCTACCTACGATGACATGTCGTGTGCCTTCTCGTGCGCCATTCAAGGCTGTACCGATTTAGCGGCGTCGAACTACGACGAGGCTGCAGAGGAGGACAACGGCTCGTGCTTGTATGCTGGATGTACAAGCGTTGGCGCCACGAACTACAACCCGAACGCCTTCGGAGACGATGGTTCGTGTGAGTTCTCGGGTTGCATGAACGAGCTCGCTTGTAACTACGATGCTTCAGCCACCTCTGACGACGGGTCTTGCCTCATCGTAGGCTGCATGGATCCGGAGGGATTGAACTTCGATGCGGGAGCCAACTTCCCAGGTGGTTGCGACTATCCGGATGCATGTCCGGGTGATATCAATGGTGACTTATTCATCGATGTAAGTGACCTCCTCACGTTCTTCCAGTACTACGGAACGGCATGCCCTGAATAATGAACCAACCATTTGGACTAACCATCCAAATTTCACTTGAACGATAGAGTCGCCCCGCAACGGGCGGCTCTTTCTTTTTCCAGCGGCCTCTCGCTTATTTTTGGGCATGCGACGAATCGAACTATGCACGTTTGCCCTAGGTATTTTAATCATGACGGTGGCAAACGGCCAACACGTTCCGCAAACCGCTTACCGCCCATCGGTCGAATCCCCTGAGTGGGTGCTGTTGATGTACAGTGAATCTGCCGATCCGGGGACGGTTCGAGCGGCGTATGAAGCTTACTACGCCACGCACGACTTCGTCAAGAACCGCGATACGCAATTCTACAGGCGTTGGATGCGCAATGCGGAGTTGCCAGCGCCAGCGGTTTCACATGCCTACACCGCGGCCCATGTGGAAGCAGCGGTCCGACTCACGGGGGAGTGGGAGGAGATGGGTCCTTGGAGCTACGACCCGGAAGTGGCCATGCAATTCCAAGTCCAAAGCCCGGGCGCGTGCCACGTTTACACGGTGGAGCAAGCTGCTTCCAACCACCAAGTGGTTTGGTGCGGAACCGCCACGGCAGGGGCGTGGAAAAGCGTCGACCACGGAGCGCACTGGGAACTCATGACACGCGACTTGCCGCTCACCAGCGTGTATAGCGTCGCCATCCACCCATTGGATTCGGACCGTGTTTTTGTGGGGTCAGGCTCGGGCCAACTCTGGCGGACGACCGACGGCGGCCTCACTTGGGAAGAGTGCGGAAATTCCACATTCCAAGGCGCCGACCGTTGGTATCGGGACGTCATCTTTTCGCCAGTGGTGGAGGGAGAGGAGCCCCAGCTGTTTGCAGCCACAAATTACGGGCTGTTCCGAAGTGAAAACGAAGGCGAGACCATGATCCAAGTAGCCTCAGGTGAGTACATGGAACTGGCCTTTCACCCGACAGACCCTTCCATCTGCTACACCATCCAATTGCTAGGCGAAAGCACGGTCTTCAAACGCTCCATAGACGGCGGCGTGTCCTTCACCACGGGTTCATCGGGCTGGCCCAGCGTGGGCAGCGATGATGGGCAGCGCCGGTGCGAGCTGGCAGTAACGCCTGCAGACCCCGACCGAGTGGTGGTGCTCGCCGCTGGCTCGACTCCCGATGGCGGAGGGTTGTACGGCATGTACCAGAGCTACGACGCCGGCGAAACGTTTGCATTCATGTGCTGCGGCAACGGCCCCAGCGGTCCGTGGGAAGCCGGCACGAACCCGAACATTCTAGGCTGGAGCGAAGACGGCTCTGGCGATGGCGGGCAGTATTATTACGACTTGGCCCTCGACGTGAGCCCAACCGACCCTGATCGGCAATTCGCTGCAGGCATTTGCGTGTGGCGCTCTGAAAACGGCGGCTCGGATTGGTCACTCAACGGACACTGGGTCACTTGGGCCGGCGAGTTCACGGCGGACCGGTACACCCACGCGGACGTTCATGATATCCAATTTTTCACGCGCACTGACGGCACAGTGGATATGTGGGTTGCCTCGGACGGCGGCCTCTACTACTCGGCCGATGAAGGCGACCACATCGAGCCGCGCATGTACGGATTGCACGGAACGGACTTTTGGGGTTGGCAGTCGGGCTGGCGTGGACCTGATGTGATGGTCGGGGGTACATACCACAACGGCACGTTGATCCGCAATGCCGACTTGTACCACTGGGGCGCCGATGAGGATAGTTCCGGTGGTTGGTTGGCTGAACTGGCCGGAGACAACTACCGCGGTTTCATAAACCCGGGCGACGCTTCGCGTGGCTACCACGACGGCGGGGCTTTTCGCTTCACAAACGACCGGTTTGACCGCATCGATGCGATGCCGTTTGACGGCTCCAAAAAACCCAATACGGCCTATTGGTTTGGCGAATACGGCAACCTCGATTGGGACCCCACTTGCTACAACTGCATGTACAGCCCAGTCGGTTCGGAGCTCTGGTATTCGGAGGACGGCGGCGCCAGCTGGGTGCTGGTCAATGATTTTGGTGGGGAAAAAATAATCTCGGTCAAAGTCAGCCCGCGTGACCGCAACCGGATTTATGTGAGCCACAAACAGAGCGGCTCGCTGTGGCGTGTGCACCGCTCAACTGATGGCGGAGCGACGTGGGAATTGGCTTCTCCGACGCCGGGCGAAAACGGGAATAACAACAACCAACCCATCTATCTCGACGTCGATGGGACCAATCCGGACAAGCTCTGGTGCGTGCTTACTGGTAACCAGAATGGCCACAAAATCCTGCGTTCTGCGGACGCGGGCGAAACGTGGGAGGATTGGTCAACGGCGACTATCGCCGGCCAGCGCGTCGTAAGCCTCGCTCACCAGCGCGGTACTAACGGTGGGGTCTACATCGGCACCACACAGGCCGTGTATTACCGCGATGCAGAGATGGACGACTGGCTTCTGTATAACACCGGTTTACCCTTGATCAACGTGTGCACCTTCATGCAAGCGGATTACTGCGGCGGGCACATTCGCACCGCCGGCACCCGCGGCGTACACCAAGCGGAGTTTTATGCGCCGTCGGAGGTGTTGTCGGGCTTCATGGCCGACCGCACGCGCATCAACCTCGCCTCGCCGTGCCAGGTATCGCCTATCCACTTCTCGGCGATTCCAGTCGCCTTGTGCGAGGGAGCCACGTACACGTGGGACTTTACGGGTGGAGCTTTGCTCGCGAATGCCGGTCCGGAAGCCTGGGTTGCTTACGAAACGGAAGGGGTGTATCCGGTGGCATTGACCGTGACCGATGCCAATGGCAACAGTGACACGTGGACGTGGGAAGGTATGATCGAGGTGGTGAATGAGCCCGTGGTGCCGGAATCGGGTTTGTCCGAAGATTTCAATGGCCCGCAATTTCCACCGGCAAATTGGCGCATGGAAGTCAACGGCCATGCGTGGGAACATGCGTGGGACTTGGTCGAAACTAGCAACGGCGTGGCCCAATTTCCGAACTATTGGGTTAACACTGAGGGTGCTTACGATTTGCTGATCACACCGGCGTTTGACCCCACGGGCTTCTCGGAGGTCACCTTTGATGTGGCGCACCAAGTGTATGCATCGTATGCGGATGGATTGGAAGTCTGGGGCCGCCCTGGCGGAGCCAGCGAGTGGACGGTACTCTGGTCGGCTTACGGCGAGGAATTGGCTGTGGACGGCTGCTACACGTGGTTTTGGTACGATACGGGCGGCACCATTCAATGGGCCAACCACAGCATCGAACTGCCAACGGATTGGACGGATGGCGCCGAGACGTGCCTAGAGGTGGCGTTTGTCAACGTAGGAGGCTACGGTAACCACTCGTGGATTGACAACGTCAACATACCCGGAGTGAATGACGTATTCGAGCAAGCCATCATGCGTCCGCAATTGTTCCCCAATCCGAACAACGGGCGCTGCGACCTAATTGTCCCTGCGCAATCGGTGGGGGCGACTTATCGCCTCTACGATGGTGCCGGTCGGGAAGTCGCCTGGGGCCGTGTGATGCAGCCACGAACTGAACTCGACCTAGGCTTGCCTGCCGGGGTGTACCTCCTCCAAGTGGAAGGCATGAGCGGCGTGAAGTGGGCCATTCGATAAACGCATGAGGGAAGCTTCGGTTCAACGTCCACCGGGACGGTGGTTGTTCGAACAGCCGCACGTCATACTCGATACCCGTTCGCCCAAGGAGTACGAAAAGGGCCACATCACGGGTGCGGCGTCGTTTCCCTTGTTCGACAACGACGAGCGTGCCGTCATCGGAACCTTGTACAAGCAGCGCGGTAAGGATGCAGCCGTGGAGCAAGGACTCGAATTCGTCGGGCCCAAAATGGCCGAATTCGTGCGCGAGGCGAAAGAACGGTATGCGGCTCAAGCCAAGCCACTGCCGCTCGTTGTTCATTGCTGGCGCGGCGGGATGCGTTCCGGGTCGGTCGCTTGGCTACTCGAGACAGCCGGCCTTGATGTCATCAAAATCACCGGCGGATACAAGGCCTACCGCGCCCGGGCCCGGACAGATTTTGCTCAGATACCGGACCTCCGCATCCTCGGGGGCATGACCGGGGTGGGCAAAACCCAAATCCTCCAAGCTATGCGGAAACAGGGAGCCCAAGTGGTCGATCTGGAAGGGCGCGCGGGGCATTTGGGATCGGCCTTTGGCAACCCGGATCGAACACCCCAGCCGACTTCGGAGCAATTCGGGAACGATTGCCACTGCGATCTCGTGAAAATGGACGCGAGTCGGCCCATTTGGATGGAAAACGAGAGCCGCGTCATCGGCACGGTGCACCAGCCGCAGGAGTTGTTTGATGCGCTGCGGGAAGCGCCGGTGTGGGCCGTGAACCGTACTGAGGAGGAGCGTGTGGATGAGTTGTGCCGGGTCTATGGCAATGCGGATAGAGAGGCGTTGAAGGCTGCGTTTGTGCGGATCCGGGAAAAGCTCGGCGGACTCAAAATGCAAGAAGCGATCCACGCCCTGGATTCAGGGGACCTACGCTCGGCGGCAACCATCGGGTTGATTTACTACGACAAGCTTTACCGGCACACGCGGGAACGCTACGTACGCGACCACTACGTGCACGTGGAGTGCGCCGGAATGGACTTTACCGAGGCTGCTGCTGCGGTATTGGCAGCGGCGGAGGCATAAGGGGACTGCTGTACCTTGCGGCCTTATACGATGCGAATGGATACAATCCGATTAACCCAATTTTCACACGGTGCTGGCTGCGGATGCAAATTGTCTCCAGCGGTTCTCCACGGAATCTTATCCGGCGTGGACCGATCAGAGATGTTCGCGAACCTGATCATCGGCAACGACACCAAAGACGACGCGGCGGTGGTGGATTTGGGCGAAGGAACCGGCATCATTTCCACTACGGATTTCTTCATGCCCATCGTCGATGATCCCCGCATGTTCGGGCGCATCGCTGCGGCCAATGCGATTAGTGACGTCTACGCCATGGGAGGTACACCTCTCATGGCCATTGCCATCCTCGGGTGGCCGTTGGGAAAGATCCCGGAAAGCGCGGCCAGCGCCGTGGTGGACGGTGGACGTTCCATCTGTTCGGAGGCTGGCATTCCGTTGGCTGGCGGACACAGCATCGACAGCCCGGAGCCTATATTTGGGTTGGCCGTCACAGGGCGCGTTCCACTCTCAAATATCAAAGCCAACGCCTCGGCGGTCGCCGGTGATCGGTTGTACCTCACCAAGCCCCTTGGGGTGGGCATGCTGACTACTGCCGAGAAAAAAGGCGTGGTGGAAGCCGCTGACTTGGACCTCGCGGTGCAGTCTATGCAGCAGTTGAATGCTGTCGGAGCCGAGCTGTCCCGTATCGAAGGCGTGCACGCTATGACGGACGTGACCGGATTCGGTTT
>CALGDB010000108.1 GCA_937884175.1 uncultured Flavobacteriales bacterium | reverse complement strand
TGTAACGAAACTGCCACAACGGCTTCCATCCACCTTCCGGCCTCGAATTACCGGCACATCGAGCAGCAGGCTTTCCGCTATACGCCACCTCCAGAAGCTTCCCATGTGCAATGCAATGTCGTTCCCAAACCCGATGCCGCTGCCATTGAACGCATGATTGAAGGGTATTTTGCAGAACACGCGAATCAATACGATGCCCTCGATGCCCAAATTCTGAAGCGCCACCAATACACATCCGCTATTGACCGTTTGGTGGCAAAGGGCCTTCGAAACCTCGCGCATGAACAACCAGTGGAACGGGTCATGCACCTTGCGTGTGGTACGGGGAGGCGCGCTGTGGAAATCCGGACTGAATCAGGGCTCGGTTACGCCATGGAAGGTGTAGACATGTGCAAAGAGATGGCGAAGCAAGCCGCCGATCGTGGCCTTGATGTGCAGGTGGCATCCTTGCGTTATCCAGCGGAATTCATGACGGAAACCACCTTCGATGCAGTCACCTTGCTGTACGCATACGGCCATCTGCCCAACCGAACGACCCGCCAAAACATCATCCAAGCTTCTTTCGATATGCTTAAATCAGGTGGGGTGTTTTACTTCGATGCGTTTGATATGGAAGATGAGCACGAGTGGGGCCCTGAGGCCCTTCAGCAATTTCAAGAACAACGGTTGGGTCCTCAGGGTTACGAAGAAGGGGATGTTTTTTACCGGAGGGCGCGGGGTGAACACGTGGCATTTTTGCATTACTGCTCCTCCGCCCGTCTCAGAGGGTTGATGGAAGCTGCTGGGTTTGTGGATATTGAACTGACGACCATCGGATATGATCAGTCCGTGGGGGTAGAATCCCACAACGGTAAATTGTTCGTGTCCGGCAGAAAACCCATTGATCAAGCGAAAGTATGACACATAAACAGAGAGCAAGATGGGCTGCGGTGTTCATCGCTGCTGCCTTCGGCTGCGGGTCGCCGGAGCTTGAGCAAGAGGTGGAGGTGCGGCGCAATTGGGCCATCGCAATTCATGGCGGGGCGGGCCACTTTGGAGAAGAAGACTTGACGGTGGAGCAACAGGCGGCTTATACCGCTTCCCTGTCCGCCGCGCTCGCCGCGGGAGAAAGAGTGCTTCAGCAAGGTGGGACCAGCGTTGAGGCCGTGGAGACTGTCATCCGACTCATGGAAGATGATTCGCTGTTCAATGCAGGGCGCGGAGCTGTTTTCACCGCTGAGGGAATTCAGGAATTGGATGCCTCCATTGCCGATGGGTTTACCCGCAATTGCGGTGCCGTAGCCGGAATTCGCGGTTACCGGCACCCTATATCGGTTGCCCGGTCTGTCATGGATTCGAGCGAACACGTGTTTTTCAGCGGGCACGGTGCTGGAGCGTTTGCTGCCGCTATGGGCCATGAGCCGGCTTTGGACGAGTGGTTTTTCACAGAGAAGGCTCACAAGCGCTACCTACGGGCCAAGCGCAGGGCTGCAAAAACAGATGCACTCGCCGACAAAAAAGGGACAGTTGGATGCGTTGCGCTGGACAGCCAAGGGAACTTGGCAGCCGGGACCTCCACCGGTGGGATGACCTACAAAAAGCACGGCCGCATCGGCGACAGTCCCATCATCGGCGCAGGGACATGGGCGGACAACCGCACTTGTGCTGTTTCCGCTACCGGATGGGGGGAGTACTTCATTCGAACCGGTGTTGCGCAGGACATCCACGGGCGGATGCTGCACGGTGACGAAATGCTGGTCGAGGCGTGTCGCAGTGCCATTTTTGACGAAATGGGTCAACTGGGGGGCGATGGAGGTGTGGTCGCGTTGGATGCCTCGGGCACCATAGCATTGGTCTGTAACAGCGCTGGCATGTTCCGGGCGTGGTCTTCACCGGACGGCCGTGGCGTGTCCATGTTTGGGGCGACACTTGAAGGAACCGTAGAGATGCAGTGATGGACCTGCGGTGTTAGTCTTCAGGCTCTTTGCTTGTCAATCCGCGATGCAGAAGGAGCACGAGCAATGCCAATAGTGCACTCGTTGTTTCATAGGCGAGGGCATGCCATGGCTCAATTACAAGCGCACGGCGGAGCAGGATGGTTCCAATGATGAATCCGCAATTCCGGAAAACTAGGCCGAAATCGGATAGGTAGCGAAACGAAATCACCAAGAGCAAGACGTCCACTAAAATCAGCGCCGTGAAAAAGTCGTTGTAAAAGAAATCATTGGGATCGTGCAACGCCCAGTCTGACCCGGCGTAGAGGTCGTAAGCCCAAGTGAAGAAAGACCACCCGCTCAAGAATATAAGGTAGGCAAATAGGAAGCCTGCGAGGATTCTTTTGAATTCAATGAAACGCTGAAGCTCCATTTCCTCGATGCGCGCAATCCGCCTTGGTAACACGCGGTAGAAGGCCACAAGAATAGTGCCGACGACCATTGCTCCTACTAAGTGCGGGAAGAAATCGGCATCCCACGGCCATTTGGTCGTGAAGTCTACGTCCTTGAACACAGACCGGATTTCAATCAGGGCGACAATTTCCATCTGCTTGCCCATAGACCGTGCAAAAGACGTTGGCAGGTAGTGTATGAGCAGGTACACCTCCGCGACAAGAATGGCAGAGAATGGCGTGTAGAGAGTTTGCAAAGGGTGACTGAAGTACGGAGCCGGCCAATTCAATTCGAAGATCAGGTTGATGCCGTACAGCAGCAGGTGAAGCATGAACATGCCCAAGGCCAATCCCACCAATCCACGTTCCACCCGAGAGCGGGTAGATTCCGAAAGCACAGCGTTGGCGCTGTCAAGCAAAAAAGACTTCATGGTAATGTGCTGCAAATCAAAATTGTAACATCTTGTTTACGGCGATGTTCATGAGCCTCTTCACTTCATAGGGGCCAAGATCGCCTGGCGGCGACCTACAGGTTGTGAGCGTCTCCCGTGTGCAGTTACTTTGAGGTCCCAAACCTGCAGAAGAAATGAGCAGCAAGAGAATGAAAGAACGAGTCAATCCATCCCTCATCCTGCGGCATTCTGCTGCGCTCGGGGTAGGTGTTTTGAGCCTGTTGGCCTGCCCGCATCTTCAGGCGCAGGATGCGAATGGCACAGAGGACCGGGTCATGCTTCAGGTCAGGCCGCGAACTGAATGGCGAGATGGATACAAACGCCTTCGTCAACCGGGCGAGGCGGGTGAATTACTGACCATGCAGCGCACGCGCTTGACCTGGCACCACGAGACGGAAAAGTGGGAAGTTCGCCTTGGATTTCAAGACGTCCGCACCTTTGGCGAC
>CALGDB010000107.1 GCA_937884175.1 uncultured Flavobacteriales bacterium | reverse complement strand
GGTGGCAGGTGGAAATCTCCAACGACGGCGGCGACAGCTGGCAATACTTAGAGAATACCCTCCAACAGGATGTTTCATGGCGTCGGAACGCCTTCCGCGTCGCCGATGTGATTGAGCCGACAAGCGAATTCCAAATGCGCTTCATCGCCTCAGACAGTACCACCATTGGGGAATACCTGGACGGCGGCTCCTTGATCGAGGCGGCTGTGGATGACATCATCTTGTACGATATGGCGAACGGTGAATCCGTGGATGAAGCAGGTGAATCTTCCGTGGTGGGTTATCCTAACCCCGCGAGCGACCGCGTTGTGATGAACGGCTGGATGCCCGGAGCGACGTTGCGGTGTTTCGAGGTGGCGAGTGGTAAACTTGTGTGGCAACAGCGCGCAGCCGGCGGTTCGACAGAATGGTCGGTCAAGGGCTGGGCTCCAGGCCTCTATGAAGTTGTAGGTGCAGACGCGGACGGGCGTCAGGCTCGCTGGACGCTCAACGTGGTCGAGTAAGTTCCTTCAGACTTCGGTCAGGTCCGCGGCGGCCATCCAACCGGTGTTGCCGTTGGCGAGTTGAATTTTCCAGTGGTTTGCGTTGCGCTCAACCACCGTTACTTTGGTGCCCTCGTGCAGCATGAATAACGTCATGCCATTGCTTCCCGGTTCGCTGCGTACGGCGGATTCGATTGCCATAACAATGGCCGATCGGCTCGATTCGATGCGCAGGGACGCGCTCTGTGCCAGGACCATCGCCGTCAGTCCAACCACAATCAATGCTGCGGCGCACGACCCGAGCAACCTTCGGTTTTCGAAGCCGACAACCCACATGCGCCAGGCAAGAGCGCCGAATCCCAATGTCCACGCTAGGATCATGATGCGGGCCCATAGTTGGTATCGTCCTGGTGCGGTGATGCGTTCCCAAATGTCGAGAATGCCATTCGAGGGCAGTGATTCGATTCGGTCTTTGATCTGAGCGTTTGCGAGCGTGAGGTTGGTCCTGACGTCTGCATTGGATGGGGAGAGGAGTGCGGCCCGTTCGTAGTGTAGAATGGCCGGTCCCCATTGCGCTAATTTGTAGTGGGCATTGCCGAGGTTGTACTCACTGTCAAAATGCATGCTCTCTGCCAGAATCGATTCGTACCCGGCTATAGCGGCTACGTAGTCTCCTGCGGCATAGGCTGCATTGGCCGCCTCGAATTGGGCCTTTGCATCTGTCTGTCCCCACGCTACGGCGCAAACGGACAGTGCAAACAGGAAGGATGAGAGAAGGGATTTCATCATATGTTCCAAGTTTTTTCCGTGGCGTCGACCAGGCGTCCGGCCTCGGCAATCATTGCCTCAGGAGCGGGCACTTGGCCGGGAGCGTATCGCGCTATGTCCAAGTCGTCGAGCAACGCATTCCACTTCCCTTTCAACTCGGGTACGTGTGTTTCTAATGCTTCACTCAACGCTGAACGGGTCAATTGGCTGGCGTTCCATTGAAGTTTGGCCATCAGGTAGGCTTCCAAGCCAGACCCCAAGGCCGGGTAAAACAACGCCGCATTGTCCATGTGCCTCTTGGCTTCCTTGAGTTCCTGACGAACCGCACTTTTGGCGCGTCGCTTGCGCACGTTCAGCGGATTCTTTTCGTCCTCTTCGCGCCGACGCCGGGCAAAAAAAGAAAATCCCAAAGCCATAGGGCCGATGGCCAACAAACCACCTGCAAGTTGACCGCGGATGTCCCACCGATTGCGCGGTAAGCAGGATCCGTTCCATTCGCTGTGAATGAAATTGATGTCCTGGTTGAGGACTTGCACGTCCGTTTTGGAATTGTAATTCACTTGGCCGCCTTCGTCTGAGGTGTTGGTGGCCACCGTGAGTTTCAACGGCGCGGCATCAAGATTGGCATAATCTCGAACCTTCGTATTGAACCAGGATCCGGTTGGAACGGGCAGCACGTATTGGCCGGGGGCACGCGGGATCACGACATACCGGAAGGTTCGGCTCCCGGATTCACCACCGGCGTTCACCCGGATTTGGTCAATGACTTCGGGATCGAAGACTTCAAATTCTCCGGGCCACGTCAACGAAGGCTCTTGAATGAATTTGAGGTTGCCTTGCCCGCTTAACGTCAGGTCATAGGTGATGGCTTCATTGGTCCGGCATGCCTGCTCTGTCTGCTTGGGTATGACGCGCAGCTGCCCGAAAGCACCGATGAAATCTGAGGGGATGGGCTCCGGCAAGGGCTTCACTTCAATTTTGACGGGATCAGCTTCTGCAGTTACGTTTTGTCCATTGAAAAAACTGGTCCGCATGTACCCGACCAAATCAAACCCGTCAATCGTCAGGGTCCCGGTCTGTTGCGGGAACAAAATCAGTTTGCGGACAGTGGCGACGTTATAGCGTTGACCGGAAACGACTTGAGGTTCCCAACTGGGTTCGGGAATGTCCACTTCTTCTTTCCAGAATCCCGGGGTATCAGGAATATTGTATTTCCGCACGTCGAGGTTGTTGGCGCGGTTGAAGATTTTGAACGAAACCACCACGGGCTCACCGATGTACACAGTGCGTTTCGAGGTTTCGATGACGCAAGCCACATTACCGAGGTTGCCAGCATTGGGATCAGACGGTTTGGCACCCCGGGCGGTGATGCGGAGAGCGAACGGTTTGCTTTTGAGTTTGCTTTGGGTCCCTTGGATTTCAAATGCGGGTATTTGAACATTGGTTTTGGAAACCACTTGATAGGTATACGTGTAGCCCACTTCGCTGGTCCGCGTGCCGTTGTAGATGCTCGTGCTGTTGGATGTGCTAGGACCAAAAAGTAATTTGAGTCCCTTGATTTCGGGGCCATCCACACGGCCCGATACATTCTTGAGGGTGAACGTCAGCTGCACCTGTTCGCCGACGCGCACGGGGTTCCGATTCACGCTCACTTCGAATGCCTCTTGACTCCAAGCCGCGCCCATGCTTAGCAAGCACAGCATCAGCCATTGGATACAGGATGTAAAAGTGAACTTGCCCATTACCAGTCCTTTTCGATTTTTTTCTTCTTGCCTTGACTCTTGGCCTTCATCAGCTTGGCTTGAACTTCTTCTTCACCTCGTTCGAGGCTCTCCAAGATACGCTCCATGTCCTCTTTGGAAATCTGACCTTCCACTTGTTGAGGCTGTTCCTGCTGCTCCTGCTGTTCCTGTTGCTCCTGTTGGTCTTGTTGCTCCTGTTGGTCTTGCTGGTCCTGCTGGTCCTGCTGGTTCTGCTGGTCCTGCTGGTCCTGCTCGTCTTGCTGATCCTGTTGGTCCTGTTGGTCTTGCTGATCCTGTTGGTCCTGCTGGTCCTGCTGATCCTGTTGGTCTTGCTGGTCCTGTTGGTCCTGTTGGTCTTTCTGGTCCTGTTGATCTTGCTGGTCCTGCTGCTGGCGGAGGGCATACGACAAGTTGTACCGGGCTACTTCAT
>CALGDB010000106.1 GCA_937884175.1 uncultured Flavobacteriales bacterium | reverse complement strand
GAGCCAACATGAGCGCGGTCCGTGCGCCATGTTTACGTTTCCTACATAAAAAGGCGATCGCTCGTGCAAATGTTTCGGCTGCTTGGTTAAAATATCCCCGGTATTTTCCTCCAGCATGTTGAGTTGTCCGGATAGGAAGGGGAACTCAGCCTGCGTATCCATGATGAATTCCTGGAGGGTAATCGCTTTCGACATGGGTGGGTTTTGATCATTGCAAAACCACCGCCAAGATAGAGCGGGACGGTCCTTATTGCGTCGTCAGTTGACGCGTCAAATCCACGAAAGCCTCGGGAGAAAGTTGCTCGGGTCGTAGTTTGAGTGTGGCCTCGTCGATTCCGTCGATGGCGAATCCGCCCGCCCTGAGCGAGTTACGCAAGGTCTTGCGTCGCTGATTAAATGCAGCCTTGGTCACGCGCTTGATGTCGGCGTAAGCGACGTCCTCGGGCCATTCCGCGCGGCGACGGAGCTGCAATACACCGCTATTCACTTTAGGAGGCGGGTTGAAAACGTGGGGTGGGACCGTGAACAGGTACTCCGCTTCGTAGTAAACCTGAATGAGTACGCTGAGGATGCCGTAGGTCTTGGATCCGTGCGTGGCACATACGCGTTCTGCGACTTCTTTCTGGAACATCCCGACGAGTTCTGTGCTGCAGTCCTTCCAGTCCAGGAACTTGAAAAGAATCTGCGAGCTGATGTTGTACGGAAAGTTACCAGCAACAACGAGGGGACCGATGGTTTTCAAATCGCTCATGGGCATTGTCAAGAAATCTCCGTGCTGCACACTTCCCTCCGGAAGCCAGTCTTGACGCAGAAGGAATTGAACGCTTTCATCATCGACGTCAAGGGCAAGTACCTGCGACCCAAATCTCTCAGTGAGCGGCCGTGTAAGTGCCCCCGTACCAGCTCCAATCTCGAGGATGCGAGCTTTGGGATGATCCGTCAGGATGGCAGCTACTAAGCGCTGGGCGACTGAGGGGTCTTGCAGGAAATGTTGGCCGAGGTATTTTTTAGCTTTTACCCCATTGGATTTAGCGACCATGATGGGCGTGTTGAGCAATCAGTTTTTCGAAGGGTCAAATTTGGGGACGACTTCACCTTCTTCCAACGCATGAAGAACCGTTCGAAAAGCCGGTGCGTTGGACCCAAATTGAGCGACGTATTCCTTTTGCAGGGCAGGGGCGAATTTTGATGTATAAATTCTGAATGTCTCCT
>CALGDB010000105.1 GCA_937884175.1 uncultured Flavobacteriales bacterium | reverse complement strand
GCGGGGCAAGCTCTTCATTTCGATGCTCAGGGCTCACATCTTTCCTGCACCTCTTTTGACGGAATTCCGGACAACTCATCTCATTCGATTTCCTTTTGGGAGAAACATGAATTGTCAGGGAGCAATTCCGGCATGGTACTAATGCAAAATGGAGAAATAGTTGATGGAGGGAAACTGCACTACGGCTACAGAGGTGTGGAAGGCGCCTGTCCAGATGGTCAATGCATGGGTATTGACTTTTGGGCCGTACAGCATTTTACCTCGTCTTATCCGGAAGGCAATTGGCGCCATTGGGTCTTGTCCTATGATTACACGACTTTGACAACTTTCATCTTTTTAGATGGAAACTTGATTTCTACCCAAGTCATGGATGAGGCTTTCTCTGGGAACTTCAATGACGGGATAACTATAGGGGCATTTGATGAGGCTTACAATTATGGTGATGGCTTCATTGGAACTTTGGACGACTTTGGAATTTGGGATCGTTCGTTGTCTGAAGAGGAGGTCCTGGGTCTTTTTCTCGCTACTCCCGTTGAATATGGGTGTACTGACCCTAGCGCTTGTAATTATGATTTAACGGCACTTTTTGATGACTCGTCCTGTCACTTTAACTGTGCATTCTGTCTCGAGGGAACTATTTGGAACGAAGAGACCCAAGGATGCATAGTCGCCAATCCATCTGACACAGACTTCGACGGTTGTGTTGGGATGACTGATTTATTGAATCTCCTTTCTGTCTTCGGCACTTGTGTCGAAGTGCCATGGGCATGTGGGGATCCGCTTGATTATCAAGGCTACGATTACGAGACGGTTCAGATTGGCGATCAATGTTGGTTTTCGGAGAACAGCAGGATTCTTTCAAGCGTTTCTCCAGCCTCTGAATTCAGTCTGTCCCAACCAATTTCTTACGTCTATGGCTACAACGGCAATTCTGTCGAGGAGGCCAAAATGACTTCGAACTATTCAACCTTCGGGGTGCTTTACAATTTTCAGGCCATCCAGCAATGGGACCTTTGTCCGTCAGGGTGGCATGTTCCGTCCGATGAGGATTGGATGGAGCTTGAATATTCCCTTGGCATTCAACAAGACTCACTTAGTGTGGTTGGGTACCGAGGTCATCTGGTTGGTGCATCCATGAAGAGTCAAGATCTTTGGAATGGAAACAACCAAAGTGGTCTTGAAATGCTGGCAGGTGGAGGAACCGTTGACTCAGGTGAGTTCGTGTTCGAAGGTGAAAGAGGCTGGTACTGGACAAATTCAGAAGCACCAGCCCAAGCTGCATGGTTTCGTCAACTTGAGACAAATCAATCCGCCGTTTACCGGGCGCATTGGAATCAAAATCAACAAAGCGGTCATTCGGTCCGCTGCATCCAAGATTCCGAGTAATTCTGTCAAGTCAACTTGACATTTCGACCTCTGAGGTCAAGTCTACTTGACAAAATCGGGGTTGATGGTGTTCGGCTTCTGTCCTGCTGGGTCCACCTGAAACGATTGTGAAAAACTGCCCGCGAGCCCAGTGATCGGGGGCTTTTTTGTGCCCTAAATTGCAGCAAAATCAGGCCTTCTGAGGCATTCAGGCACATCCCATGGAATAAAGGATTCAAACATCATGAAGCATCTTGAAGATGCTAAATGAGGTGTCAAGAATGATCCAACGAGGTGCCAAGAATTTTGAGAGCCTTGGGGCAGCACGCCGTGAAGTACAAAGTGCAGTGGAGGCCTACAACCGCTGCCAATTTTTCGAGCGATGATTCAGCCGAGATGTTAAGACGTAAACGCGGAAGCAACCTACTAATTAAATGCTGCGTTTAGCCGTCATGTTTAGAAGTAAAAATGGGTTACGCAGCGCGTTGTTGTGGATGATTTTCGCAAGTGCTCCGAGGCTAGCGCTCGCCCAAACAGAAGGAACCGAGACGGGTTCAATAACGGCGTTCAAGTGGAATGCGACCGATGCATTGGTCGGGCGATGGTCATTGGGATTTGAGCAATCGGTGGGCACAAATTTCGCCCTCGGCCTGGAATTGGATTTCATCCACCGCGAGCGATTTATGGAGCTCAAAAGTGGATCGTACCTATGGGACCCGGTAGAGCATGCCATAAAGCGAGGGCTGATCACTGAACCTTTCATGCGTTGGTACCCGCGTGTCGATGTGCGCGGCCAAGGGGTTTACGCAGCTGCTGCGGGATTTTTGGGCTATGCGCGGTACCAATTCGTCGAGCCCAACACGTTCGGTGATCCCAGTTGGTCCGCTTTCGGTGGGTCGTTGCAGGTCGGTTACCAGCGGTTGATTGGTCGCTGGGTTATAGATGGATACCTTGGGGGAACGTGGGCCAACGATGATTATTCGGGCGCCTACATAGAGTCCACCGCACTTTTCCCACCGCCCTCTGGATGGCGCGTTTCCGCCGGCTTACGGCTGGGCGTCATGCGCCAAAGGTGAGCCGCGCAAGTAAGGAGCAGGGGGCTTTGGTGTTAACAAGTCCAAGGTGCCGAACGAGGTGCCACGAATGTAGCAAGAGCTGAATCCCTTGTGATTGCTAAGCATCTCAAGGGGGTGCATTTTACCGCCGGCTCCACCTTAAGGCGTAAAACGCTGGTTTTGAATTATTTGAATCGTCAAGGTGAAATTGAAAAAACCCAGTGTTTACTGAGGTTTTTGGCTTCCATAGCAAATGAAAGGGGGCTCCTCAGGGGGCGCTTCGGTGCACTGCAGGGGGGGGCGACGCTTCAGCGAAGCTTACGGAAACTTTGTTTTAATGACCTGTCCTTGTCCACTGCAATAGTCAAAAACTCGTGCTACTTCAACGTTATTGATTTTGACACTAGTGCCTTGCTGGGCTTTCAAAGAAATGTCTTGGTTGGAAGGAGAGTTGAAACGTCTTCCATCACTCAACTCTACGTCCACAGGAGAGGTAGACTCATTTCTGATGATAATGGGTAGAAGGGGTAAGTCGTAAGAG
>CALGDB010000104.1 GCA_937884175.1 uncultured Flavobacteriales bacterium | reverse complement strand
CAGACAGGCGTAGCCCGCACCGGATCACTGCTTGCTACATGCGGCAACTGCAAATGCGCCGGTCACTGCGAACGCCAGTCCACCTTCGCGAAGGCGGACATCCTCATCCTGGGCAAGGCCCTCTCCGGCGGAGCCTACCCCGTCAGCGCCGTACTTGCAGATGACGCCATCATGGGCGTGATTCACCCTGGACAGCACGGGTCCACGTTTGGTGGGAATCCAGTGGCTGCAGAAGTGGGCATCGCAGCGCTACAGGTGGTGGTCGACGAGAAACTCGCCCAAAACGCTCGCGATCTCGGCGAACATTTTCGCCAGGCCATGCGCGACTTGATTACAGAATCCGATTTGCTAACCCTCGTGCGCGGCAAAGGATTGCTCAACGCGGTGGTCATCAACGATACCCCGAACAGTTCAACCGCTTGGGAATTGTGTGTGGCCTTGAAAGAGAACGGGCTGCTCGCCAAACCCACCCACGGTAACATCATTCGTTTTGCCCCTCCACTGGTCATGACGCGCGAGCAACTCGATGATTGCATCGCCATCATCCGCAAGACGGTACTGGAGTTTAAGAAAGGCTGATTACAGCCAGCCGTGGCTGGCCATCCATCCATCGTTATAGACCTTTCCGACGTACCGAGAACCGTGGTCATGGAACAAGCACACCACTAGGTCGGTGGGCTTGAGGCGGTCCTTGAGCTGGCGTAACCCTTGGAAGGTGCTTCCGCAGCTGTACCCGAGGAATAGGCCTTCCTTCCGGGCGAGTTCCCGTGCCGCCAACGCTCCGTCTTTATCCGTGACTTTTTCGAAGTGGTCGATGGTGTCGAAGTTCACGTTCTCTGGGAGGATGTCCTCGCCCACGCCTTCGGTAATGTACGGATAGATTTCGTTCTCGTCGAACTCGCCGGTTTCGTGGTACTTCTTCAAAACGCTGCCGTAAGAGTCAATGCCCCAAATCTGCACGTCAGTGTTTTGCTCCTTGAGGTAGCGCCCGGTCCCACTTATGGTGCCGCCGGTGCCTACGCCCACAACAAAGTGGGTGATGCGCCCTTCGGTTTGTTCCCAAATTTCCGGACCGGTAGAAGCATAATGCGCTTCTTGGTTGGACAGGTTATCGTATTGGTTGCACCAGAAGCTGTTCGGGTCCGCTTCCTGGCAGCGCTTAGCCACGCTGTAGTAGCTGTCCGGATGGTCTGCTTCTACATTCGTCGGGCAGACATGGACCTCCGCCCCCATCGCTTTGAGGATGTCGATTTTCTCTTTCGACTGCTTGTCGCTCATGGTGCAAATGAGCTTATACCCCTTCACCGCACACGCCAACGCCAATCCCATACCGGTGTTTCCACTGGTACACTCGATGACAGTACCGCCCGACTTGAGGAGCCCTTGCTTCTCGGCATCTTCCACCATGCGCAAGGCCATGCGGTCCTTCACGCTGTGGCCCGGGTTGAAATACTCCACCTTTGCGTAGACCGGACAGGGAAACCCGTGGACAATATTTTGCAGTTGGATCATCGGCGTGTTGCCAATGGTCGACAAGATATTGGAGTGGACATTTCGGGGCGCCTGCATAGAGCTCAAAGGTAGTGCGACGAACCGAGCATGAATTGAAAATTCTTGACAATTCATCCGTTGTTTTTCACGGGAAATTCAACGGTTCATCCGCAACGCCTCCGCCGGATGAATCCGCAGCGATACCAAACTCGGCAGCGCCATCATCAATGCACACGCCGCGAAAGCCAGCACCTCCACCCCAACTAAATATACCGCATCCACACGCACCGGCACAACATCCAAATAATACGCCTCGGGGTTCAGGGCCACCCAGCCGGTTGCGCCTTGGAGTGCGACCAATCCAAGGCCTGCAAGGTTTCCCCAGAGGAAGCCCCGACCAATGATGCGGACTGCCTGCCAGAAAAACACCCGCATTACCGACGCGTCCGGCATGCCCAAGGCCTTCAACAGACCCACCATGGGCCGGCGTTCCAAGATAAGGATCAGCAAAGCGGAAGTCATGTTGATGACCGAGATGAGCACCATCAGGCCGATGATGATTTCGACGTTCAAATCCAACATGCCCAGCCACGTAAACATCTCAGGCGCCTGCTGTAGCACGGTCTCGGTTCGCCATCCAATCGGCAGCGCATCGTATACCTGCACCTCCACATCCCACAACTCCGCCCCGGACTCAACGTACACCTCCAACCCGCTGCAAGCCGCTTGCCAGCTGCCGCCCAAGCGCTCCCATTCCCACGTACCGTCGGCCACAAACAGCCGTATCGAATCCGGGATGATGTGTTCGTTGGCGTCCCGACCTACGGCCGTGACCATGAATTCAGCACCGGCTTCAGGAACCAGCGAAGCTGTCGACCCCACCACCTCACGAGTGCGCTCCCATGTTCCGGAATCGTTGCGCCGATGCCATAGGTACACCGGAGCCGCCCTCGAACCGAAGGAACGCAACTCCACGGCTTGTCCCTCCGCCAGCACCTGCATTTCCAGTCCCCAGCCCGCCGCCTCTTGAATCCAAGCCGCAGGCAGGAACATGAACTCTTGGTCGTACTCCAGCAGTCCCGTTCGGTAGGCACCCGTCAATCGAAAATTTCGCGGACGAACGCCATTGGGACCTCCGATCAGGTAAACTGTGAAGCGGTCGCCGGTCTCAAGCTCCAACCGCTGCGCCTGATGCACCGAAAGGACTGCGCCGTCCCCCCCGAGGTCCACGTTGCCATCGACCATGAACCGTTCAAGGAAGGCCTGGGTCGTCTCTTCATTGAGCCCTTTGGCCACCACACCTTTGACCCCATTCTGCGATTCAAGGATGCCAGGGAGGGTGTAAAACGGATGCACGGCACGGACGCCGTCAAGGCAGGACAATAAGGATTCGAGGGCGGGCTGGCGAACGATTTTTTGGTCATCATAGTCCGCGCTGAGCACCTGAATATCAGAACCGAAGCCCACCACCAATTCCTTGACCTCTTGCTGGAATCCGTGCACGATGGACGTCGCCACCACAATCAAGGCCATGCCTATGGCCACCCCAACGGTCGCAATGCGCACCACCGGCCGCGACCAAGAGGCCGTCGAAGATTTGGCGCCGAGGCGTTTGGCAATTTTTCGGGAAAGGGAAGTCAAGTTGTGCATCGTGTACGCGTTGCCAAATTACGTTGGTACATTCGTCATGTGAAGAAAATCCTCACAATATCGATGACTTTGGTCATCGCCTGCTCCGCTTCAGCTTCCCGAGACAGTTTGGTCGTGGACTCACTCAATGGTGTGCTCCACGTGGCCGAACGCACCGCTCCACCCTTTCCTGTGCGACTGGGAAACGAGAACATCAAAGCATTGTATGAGGCCTGCAGCCGCGCCCGGGTAGCGGTGGTCGCCAACCAAACTTCGGTCATTGGTGATGGGCGCAAAGGCGAATCGGTGCACCTCGTGGATACCTTGATCGCACTGGGCATCGATGTGCGGAAGGTCTTCGCTCCGGAGCACGGATTCCGCGGCGAGGCCCACAACGGAGCCAACATCGACGACAGCGTGGATCCCACAACCGCCCTGCCCATTTTGAGCCTACACGGTAAGCACCGCAAACCCACCGCTGAAAGCTTAGACGATATTCGCGTGGTTATCTTTGACATCCAAGACGTAGGAGCGCGGTTCTACACCTACCTCAGCTCACTTTTCCTTGTCATGGAAGCCGCCGCCGAAAACGACAAGTTGGTGATCGTCCTGGATCGCCCCAATCCACACGGACACCAGATTGCCGGGCCTATGCGCTCCGAAAAATGGAAGTCCTTTGTAGGGCAAGTACCCGTGCCGGTGCTGCACGGTATGACCCTCGGGGAAATGGCGCGGTTGTTCAACGGCGAAGGGTGGTTGGAAGGGGGCGCACAGTGCGATCTCATCGTGATTCCATGCGAAGGGTATGCCCATAGCGATGCGTGGTATCCGAAGATTGCACCGTCGCCGAATTTACCAACGCCCGAGTCCATCGCGCTGTATCCGTCACTCTGCCCGCTCGAATCTACGGTGGTCAGTGTTGGACGCGGCACCCCAACACCGTTTGAGTGCGTTGGCATGCCGAAAGGTGCATTGGGTTCGTTCGCCTTCACCCCCAAGCCGGTTCCTGGAGCGGCCCCGCATCCCAAACACGATGGCGTGACCTGTTTCGGTCAAAACCTGCATGGACTGGGCGAGGAGTGGATGCACTCACCCATTGGTTTTTCATGGAATGCCCTGCCGGAATATGCACGGATGTGGCAAAACGCGGTGTCCGAAGAGCCCTTCATCACCGCGTCGAGTTCGTTGGCCCGACTCAGCGGAGATGAATCACTCGAACAGGTGATCAACGGTGAATTGGAGATGAGCGAATTTGTTGAGGGCTGGCTCGATGGATTGCGCGCGTTTGATGAGTTGCGCCAACCCTACCTGTTATACCCCGTGCAACGCTTGGCACCCTGAGCGAGTTCAGTTTGAAAGACTCCACCTCCGCAGTATCTTGCACCTCTGAACCTATTGAACATGATCGCAAATCGCATTCACTTCAGCCTGCTCATTGTCGTGCTTGTCGGAGCTTTGGCCAGTTGCTACAAGGCCCCTGAGTTCATCAACCCCGTTTACTCCTGCGAATGCGGGTCGGTAACCTTTCGTGACAGCTTGTACAACTTGAAGATGGCAGAAGCCGTTGTCCCAGACAGCTTGGAGCCGTTGTCGAGGAGCTACCACATTGTGGCTGATCTCCGCACCCCGGAAGAGGTCGATGCACACGTACCGGCTCATGATTTGACGTTCCACTTCTCGTTCCCGGTCCTCGACTCCTTGATGTACGACGTCCAGCAGGAAGACATCCAATACCTCGTGCAGGTCATCAAACACGTAGACGATCTCCCTACCATCCAGGACTATATAGCCACCGCTGGTACGATCGAAATTGACGCAGCGGCGAACGGCGGCGAAGAAACCGTAGAATTCAATCTGTCCATTCGTGAATCCGTGGATAGCATTCTTGTGGGAGAGCCCGTCGCCTTCACCGGGATCTTCACTGACATCATTGAGTAACACTCTTCACGGGTACAGGCACTACGGCGTCACCTGTCGTCACCCAACAGGCATCTCCACCTTTTGGTTTTACTGAAACCGATCCCGTAAACGTGCCGAACGTCGGAACCACGAGCGTCCGACGCTTCGCGCTGTACCACCAGCAAGGCAATTTGAGGCTTTGCCGCCCCTTTCCCACCAAGCTCAACGCTGGATGCAAATGGCCTGCAACGCCGTGCATTTCGTCAGGCAGATTCGCCAAGTCGGCGGGGTCGTGAGCGAAGATCCAAGATCCAAGCGACCACTTTGCACTGCGTTCCAACCGCATTCCTTCAAAGGCTGAAGGGTGCAAAATATCGTGGTTGCCTTCCACGAGTCGAAACTCATCAAACCACGGCTCGGCGTTCAAGGCGGCCAACCACGCCTGAAACTCCAACCATTCCTTATTTTCCTCACTGTGGAACAAATCCCCCAGCACGAGCAATCGCCGCGGCCGATGGCTCGAGACCAGTGCGGAGAGGCGCTCTAGGGTATTGGCATTGACCGCATTGGGCACCGCAATACCGTGGCGGCGAAAATGAGCCGCCTTTCCCAAATGCAAGTCCGAAACAATCAGGGTCGATTCCGAAGGCCACCAAATGGCCCGATCCGGGAGGAACTCCCAACCGGATTCGGTCATCGGATCCAATTACTGCTGCTGCTTAATCAAGTTCAACGCAGAGCCCGCGCGGAACCAATGAATCTGCTGAGCGTTGTAGGTGTGGTTCGCGACGATGGTATCCTTACTACCGTCCGCGTGCTCCACATCGATGGTCAGCGGCTTGCCGGGCGCAAAAGCATCCAAATCCACGAAATGGAATAGGTCGTCCTCTTGGATCAAGTCATAGTCCGCTTCGTTGGCGAATGTCAAACCGAGCATGCCCTGCTTCTTCAGGTTGGTTTCGTGAATACGGGCGAAGGATTTCACGATGACGGCCTTCACACCGAGGAAACGTGGCTGCATGGCTGCGTGCTCACGTGAGCTGCCCTCTCCGTAATTGGAATCGCCTACAACGACCGTGGGGACACCCGCGGCTT
>CALGDB010000103.1 GCA_937884175.1 uncultured Flavobacteriales bacterium | reverse complement strand
CATGGGAGCGTATTGGTTGCGCCCTTCTGCCATCGCATTCACGACTGCTTGCTGGAGGGGCTGCGGCGGCTGAAAATCGGGAAACCCTTGGCTCATGTTCAGGGCCCCATGGGCTTGCGCCATCGCACTCATCTCTGTAAAAATGGTGGTGCCCACGCGGGGCAATTTGGACGTTGAGCTCACGTTGCGCATGCCTGCAAGTTAGGCCGTGCCTCGTTTACCGGGTGACGGCGAGCTTGGTCACACCGGCCGAAGCACCGGTGGCATCTGTCGCGAATACCATGTACACGCCATACGGGACTAATGCGCCTGTGAAGTCGCGCGTATCCCAGACCGCTCGTCCGCCCTCGGATTGCATGCTGGCCACGGCCCGCCCGGAGAGGGTGGTGATGTGAATAGTTGAATTGTACGCCAGTCCCTCAACGGTGACCCAGCCTTCGAAGTTGGCTTCGACGGGGTTGGGATACACCCGAAGCGCTCCGATTTCTTCAGCAAAATTGCTTGCATCGCCGCGCCATCCCATCAGCCCGCGCTGTGTTCCAATGAGGACCTCGCCATTCCGGTGGTTCAAGGCGATGTCGGTGACTTGATTGCTGAGCAGAGGACTGTTCGAAGTGGTAAAATGCGCCACCTGGTCGATGCCGTCCGGGCTCAACAAATACGCACCGGAGTTTTGCGTTCCAATCCACTTGCGGTTTCCACCGTCAATGCAGATGGACGCGATCACCTCCGTCTCCAGCAGCAGCTGGTAATTGCCGTCTTGTTGAATGAGGATTTGTGAAGCGACGGGGTTTTCATATCCGCTGTCAAAAACAACGCTGGGCAAGTAGATGACGCACGGCCCGGAAGCCGTTCCAATCCAGATCTCCCCATCGAGGTCCTCCTCCAAACAATAAATGTCATCTGACGGAAGCCCCCCTTTGGCTGGATCAGAAGTGAGGATGCGCCAATCGTCGTCTTGTGTGTCGCCGGGCGTTTCATTGGTATCGTAAACCAAAACGCCTTGCCCACGGGGCATAACACACCAGACGTAGCCGTTGCGAGCGGCCAACACGTCACCGAGCCAGCCGGTCGTGCCGAGGGCATTCCCCAAAGCCATCGCCACAAAAGACCCATCGTTCAAGCGCACGTGGAGCGGCGATTCTGAGTAAGCGTTGGTGAACCAGACGTTTCCGAAGCGGTCGAAGTCCACGCCGCCCACGCCGACCCGAGGACTTCCACCAAAGTTCCCGAGTTCGAGGGTGCTGTTTCCTTCGTTGAAGATGGCCACCACCTCGTCATTTTCTACTTCAATCAAGCCTTCTTCCCACGAGCCAAAGTAGGCGTGTGACGGGTTGGTGGGGTCAATGCTCACGGCCATGGGATCATTGATGCCGGCGAGGTCGTTCTGGCCTTCTTGGTTGGGGATCCAATTCCACTGCATGCCTACCATGCCGTAAAAGCCGTGTTTGTGGTACATGCTGGTCCACGTTTCATCGATGCCACCGGAGGCCACCCAGATCTGATCGTTCCACGCGTCGACGTTGCGCACCAAGGCTACCGGGGGACCTTCAGGGCTCCAATGGGCATCGGCCTCCCCTCCCGAAATATCCATTTTGAGCAGGCCTTGCTCGAAGTTGGCGATGAATAAGTCGCCAAACTCAACGAATCCCACGTTGCCCATCACGTCCACCGCGTGGCGGTAAACCATGTCACGAACGCGCAAGGGCACGCCGTCTGCTGCGTAATCCAATTGGATTTCGTCCCAGTCGGCATTGAACTGCCGGATGGATTGGTGGTCGGCAATGGCAATGCGCCAATCGCTCGGGTCACTGCTGATACTGCCCGAGGTAATCGCGAGTACTTGGACGCTTTCGGACGCCTCGAACGGTTGCCACAGCCCTTCCATCCGCAGCCACAGTTCGTCGGGGGCGTAGGCTTCGCCAGTTTTCCGGTGGAGCAGGATGTGGCCCGCTGGGGTGAACTCCACGTGGGCGTAGTCACCTGTTTCGAGCGGAATGTCTTCCCAGCGGCTCCAGGCGTCCGGTGAGCTCAAAAAGGGATGGTCGACAGGGGCCTCAAAAACCCCTGCGTCGGTCCAGATCACGTAGTTTTCTTCGTAGACGGTGATGCCGTGGCACCGCCTCAGGACCTGTTGGCCTTCCAAGTACCACGTGTCTCGGACGTCGAGTTCGCGCAGGTGAATGGCGACTACGCCAAAGGCGGTGGTAGCGACGAGGAGGTTAGCATCGAGCGCGTCAAAAATTACCAGGCTTAGGATGGACTTATCGCCGATGAGGTTGCTTTGCTCGATGTCGCGCAGCGTGTAAAGCCAATCGCCAGTATTGGAGAAGAAGTCAATGCTTCCGGAGGCCTGCCCAACAATGAGCATTTCACCCGTGGGGTCCCACGCCAACGCGGTGGGTTGGCTGCCGCTCATGCCCCGGACGGTAGAGATGCGTTCCACCACGTTAGTGCGCTCGTCCAAGGTAAACACTGCATGTTTGGTTCGGACAGCCCAAAATCCGGTATCCAAAGGCGTTCCGCAATACACCAGTTCCTCGGTTTGATGGTAGGGGAGGTAGTCGGTCCACGATCCGATGGGTCGGTTTTCTTGAAGCTCCATCGCCTCCATGCTTTGTGCATGCATTCCACCCGTGCACATCAGGACTACAGCAATTGCGGCTAGCGAGCGGTTTCGGCGGAATTCAGGAGTGAGCATGGGTGTTCTACGCATACGCTTCAAAGTTCGGAATATTGTTGGGGGTCACGAATAATTTTTCCATCGGAATTGCTCGGGGCCACGGGTCTCCAACTCATCCAGTGCCGAGGCATCGGCCAGTTGGTAAACCAAGCCGCGGGCGCCACGTTCCCATTCTATGATGTTCCAGACGATGAGTAAGCACAACAGGTCTTCAGCGTCTTCATAACGCAAACGCGCCATTCGGGCCACTTGCTGGAACCGAAGTTGCCGACCGTCGCGCCAGGCATTGAAGAGCTTTCCGATGAATTGATCGTACCGAAATTCCGAGCGGTCCATGCGCATTTCGTATTGCCACACCTTGACTTGGACCGGGCTGGCGCGGTGAATGCGGTCTTCCCTGCGCAAGTAGGCCTGCCACTTGCCGTTTTCGTCTTCACAGAAATGCGGGCGGCTGGCGGAACGGGGGATCTGGACTTCGAGGACCGAACGCCCTTCGACCTTCCACACCTGCACATCAAATGGAATGGCCGGTTTGCAGTGGGACTGGCAAGCTAAGTCAATCATGTGGTACTCCTCTTCTTGGTTCACGCCGGTTACCGCCCCATTGTCCTTCACGCCGATCAACAGTCGTCCGCCGTCGGTGTTGGCAAAGGCCACGAGCGTGCGCGCGATTTTGGCGGCATCGTCGATGCGCATTTTGAAGTCTTGGGTCTGGTGCTCCCCTTCCTCGATCATTTGCTGCACGTAGGACATGGTCAACGAAGTTAGTATGCCAACCCGGTTTGGCGCGTTGAAGTTCGAAGGGAATGGTGTATCTTTGCCCCGACTATATGTGAACGAAAAAGCTGAGGGGTACACACCCCTCTTTTTTTTCCTCGAAAAAACGCCATGATCAACGCCAATACCGTTCGCGAACTTGCTGAATCCCTCCTCGCTAGAGGCACGGGGTTTCTTGTGGACGTGCGCGTTAGCGATGGGAACGCCATTTCCATCCTGCTAGACGATGACGAGGGTACGAGCATTGAGAAGTGCATGGCGTTGAGCCGTCACCTCGAGTCAATGTTGGACCGCGATGCCGAGGATTTTTCGTTGGATGTGAGTTCACCTGGCTTGGACCAGCCGCTGAAATTGCACCGGCAATACCTGAAAAACATCGGGCGCGACGTGCAATTGAAGATCACGGGAGCCGGGAAGGCGGAAGGTAAATTGACCCAAGCCACTGAAGAAGAAATCACCATTGTCGTTCGCGAGAAGCGCCGTATCGAAGGACGCAAAGCGAAGGAATGGGTTGAAGAAGAACAGACGTATCCGCTGAATGCATTGGATTGGACGAAAGTCCAGATCTCGTTCAAGGGAAACTAAATAGACCATTACTAACCGAGCGCAGCAAACCGCAAAACCATGACACAGCTGAATTTGGTGGATTCCTTTAAGGAGTTCAAGGAGTTTAAAAACATCGACCGAGAGGTCATGATGGGCATTTTGGAAGACGTATTCCGAGCTATGATTCTTAAGAAGTACGGAGACGACTCCAACTTCGACATCATCATCAACCCGGAAAAGGGGGATTTGGAGATCTGGCGTAACCGTACCATCGTCGCTGATGGCGCCGTGGAAGACGAGAACGAGGAAATCGCCCTCTCAGAGGCCTTGAAAATTGAAGACGACTTCGAAGAAGGCGAAGAAGTTTCGGAAGAGATCAAATTGGAGTCCTTCGGTCGCCGCAACGTACTGTCGTTGCGCCAGAACCTCGCGGGCCGCATCATGGACCTTGAGAAGGATGCCATCTACCAGAAGTACAAGGAGCGCGTCGGTGAGGTCGTCTCGGCTGAGGTGTACCAAATCTGGAAGCGCGAAATCCTCCTCGTTGACGACGAAGACAATGAAGTGGTGATGCCACGTGAGAATCAGATTCCCGGTGATTTCTTCAAGAAGGGCGACACCATCCGTGCGGTGGTTTCTGCAGTGGAAATGAAGAACAACAACCCGCGCATTGTGTTGTCGCGAACGGCTCCCGAATTCTTGGAGCGCTTGTTCGAGCAGGAAGTACCAGAGATTTACGACGGCTTGATTACCATCAAGCGCGTAGTTCGTGCCCCGGGTGAGCGCGCAAAAGTCGCGGTAGAGTCATACGATGAGCGCGTCGATCCGGTCGGTGCATGCGTCGGCATGAAGGGCTCACGCATACACAGCATCGTGCGCGAGTTGAAGAACGAAAACATCGACGTCATAAACTTCACGGAAAACGAGCAGTTGCTTGTAACACGCGCCTTGAGCCCTGCGAAGATCACGACGATCGAACTCAATGAGGAAACGCGTGAAGCGAAGGTGTTCCTCAAGGCTGACCAAGTTAGTTTGGCCATCGGAAAAGGCGGGAATAACATCAAGTTGGCCGGCTTACTGACCAATTACGAAATTGATGTCTACCGCGATGAAGAAGACGGAACGGACGACGTGGAATTAAAGGAATTTTCCGATGAAATCGATGCATGGATCCTCGACGAGTTCGTCAAGATTGGGTTGGAAACAGCCCGCTCGGTCTTGAACCGCGACGAAGATTTCTTGGTGAACCGCACCGACCTAGAATTGGAAACAATTCGGGAAGTTGTCAAAATCCTCAAGGACGAATTGTCGTAAACCGCGCATTCAAGTCCCTTTTCCCCTTTAAATTCGCAACACTAACGCCCAAAAACGCCTATGGCTGACGCTAGCAAACCCGTACGACTGAATAAAATTGCCCGAGAGTTCAACTTGGGCATCCAGACTATTGTGGATTTTTTGGCCAGCAAGGGCATGGAAGTGGATGCGAAGCCGAACACTAAAATCGATGCGGAGGCGTACGCGTTGATTCGTTCCAACTTTCAAGATGAGAAGGCGGCGAAGGAAAAGGCGGTGAGTTCAGCCAACCGTGCAGTGGTGGACCGCGAAAGCGTAACCCTGGCTTCGGCGCGCAAGACTGCTGCGCCTCAAGAGGAAGCGGAAGTAGAAATTGACCTGTCGATTTTCCAAAAGAGTCAGCAACAACCGGAGGTGGAACGCATTGAACCTGAAGCGCCAGCCGAACCGACTCCTGTTGCCGAAGAAAAGGCTGCTGAAGCGCCGGCCGAGCCGGAATCCGATGCGGCAAGCCCGGTCAAGGTCCTCGGCAAGGTTGATTTGGATGCAGCAGCGAAAAAGCCGAAAGCTAAGATCAAGGCGGAGAATGCGAAGTTAGCCGAGAAATCGGCAGAAGTGGCCGAAAAGGAGGCAGCGGCAAAAGCCGCGGAAAAAGCAGCAGCTGAACAAGCCGCCGCCGAAGACAAGTCCGCTGAGCCTGAGCCTCCGAAGGTGGACAAGCTCGAGACCAAGATTGAAAAACTCTCCGGCCCAACCGTTGTCGGAAAGATTGAGCTGCCAGTCGACAAGAAGAAGACAGCCGCAGACAAGTCAGACGATAGCAAACGTAAGCGCAAGCGCATCACAAAAGTTGACGTCGAACGTCAAGCCCGCACGGCTGGAGGACAACGTGGCGATCGAGGGCACGGACGACGCAATGAGCCCAAGAAGGAAGTCAGCCAAGCGGACATCCAGAAAGAAATTAAGGAAACGCTCGCGCGATTGAGCGGGGGCAAGAAATCCAACGCCGCGAAGTTGCGCCGGGCGAAGCGAAGTGCCGTCGCGGAACGTGCGGAACAGGAATTGCAACGCCAGCAGGAGGAAGCGATGACGCTCCAGTTGACGGAGTTTGTAACCGTTGCTGAATTGGCGAACATGATGAACGCCAACGTCAACGATGTCATTTCGGCCTGCATGACACTCGGTATCATGGTATCCATCAACCAACGATTGGATTCGGAGACGATCACCATTATCGCGGAAGAATTCGGGTACGAAGCGAATTTTGTCAGCGCAGAGGTTCAAGAGGCCATCGAGCTTGAAGAGGACAGCGAAGACGACTTAACCCCGCGTCCGCCCATTGTCACCGTTATGGGACACGTTGACCACGGGAAGACATCCTTGTTGGACTTCATCCGCAATGCTAACGTCATTGCTGGTGAGGCCGGAGGAATCACCCAGCACATCGGTGCTTACCACGTTACCCTTCCACAAGGCGGTCAAATGACCTTCCTCGATACGCCGGGTCACGAAGCCTTTACGGCCATGCGTGCGCGCGGTGCCCAAGTCACAGACATTGCAATCATTGTGGTCGCGGCAGACGACGCGGTAATGCCGCAAACGAAAGAAGCCATCAACCACGCGCAAGCAGCGGGCATTCCGATGGTCATTGCCATCAACAAGATGGACCGACCGGAGGCCAACGCCGACAAAATCCGCCAAGAGCTGTCGGAGATGAACGTCTTGGTGGAAGATTGGGGCGGCAAATTCCAAAGCCAAGAGATTTCGGCCAAGAATGGCACGAACATCGAGGAATTGCTCGAGAAGGTGCTGCTGGAAGCAGAAATGCTCGACCTGAAAGCCAATCCAGGCAAGCGCGCCATCGGTACAGTGGTCGAAAGCTCGCTGGACAAAGGTCGTGGGTACGTAACGAACCTACTGGTAGAAGGCGGAACCATGCGCATCGGGGATGCGGTCTTGGCGGGCCAATTTAGCGGCAAGGTCAAGGCCATGTTCAACGAGCGCGGAGCCCGCGTCGATGAGGCCGGACCTTCAGTTCCGGTATCCATCTTGGGTTTTGACGGCGCCCCGAACGCCGGCGATAAATTCCACGTCTTCGATGATGAGCGCGAAGCCCGTAATATTGCGGTCAAACGCCAACAATTGCAGCGTGAACAAGGCGTTCGCTCGCAACGTTCTGTAACGCTGGAAGAGTTGGGACGTCGCATTGCGGTAGGAGAATTCAAGGAATTGAACCTGATTGTCAAGGGCGATGTGGACGGTTCTATCGAGGCGTTGAGCGACTCGCTTCAAAAGCTCTCTACAGAGAAGGTTCAGGTCAACATCATCCACAAGGCCGTGGGCCAGGTTTCAGAATCCGATATCTTGCTCGCCTCGGCTTCATCCGCCATTATCATCGGCTTCCAGGTTCGTCCGAGTGGCGCAGCGCGTCGACTGGCTGAAAAGGAAGGAGTACAGATTAAGTTGTACTCGGTGATCTACAAGGCCATCGAGGAGATGAAAGACGCCATGGAAGGCTTGCTTTCAGCGAAAATTGAAGAAAACGTGGTGGGTTCTGCCGAAATTCGCGAAACGTTCAAGATTTCGAAAGTTGGCACCATCGCTGGTTGTTTCGTCATCGACGGCAACATCAAGCGTAACAACAAGGTGCGCGTTATTCGCGAGGGCGTGGTGGTCTACACCGGAACGCTGGGGTCGCTCAAGCGCTTCAAAGACGATGTCAAGGAAGTGGCCAAAGGCTTCGAATGCGGCTTAAATATTGACCGCTTCAACGACATCAAAGTTGGTGACGTAGTTGAGGCGTACGAAGAAGTGGAAGTCAAGCAGACCCTAGAGGACTGACCCGAGAATTACGGCTGATCCGTTTGGACGTTTTGAAGCCTCGGTAAATTGATGTCCATCGGAACGACGATGGACATAGGAAACGCTTTGTTCCAAGCATCCTGCGCTTTTTGGGCCTCCCATCTTGATCTAAAATCGCCAATGGTGACGCGGTAGTTCGGCGGCATCGATGAAAGGTAAACGGACCATTCGCCACTGGTTTTGCGGGCGTTGGCCCTGACTTCGCGCGCGGCTTGCAACGAACCGGAGAAAATCTGAACGCGGAACCCGCGTAGAGCGTGCTCCTCCGTATGCCATGCTGAGTCAAGCGATGCGATGCGGTCGTCGTATTGCTCGACGACACTGCCAATGGGGCGCTCTTCAACTGTTTCGATAGGTCCTGGTGCTGACGGCTCTTCCGTGAGGTCGCCCCCAGAAGGTTCACAGATCATTAAGCTCGGCACTTTCGGCGCAAATGGCTCCGTGGTGGATGAATCGCACATGCTTTTCTGTGCGCCTTGGAACAAGTTTTTCCACCATCCGGTGTCGCCTTGCGCGAGTACCGAAGCGTGAGCACCAAGTGCAAAAAAGCACATAGTACAAAACGCGCTCTTCTTACGACTTGAGGAAAGGCACTTTGCAATCATACGGGCGAATTTAATGCGGGCGTTTGGTGCGTTTATGCCCTTTTGTCTGAAAAAGGTAAAAATTTCTCGCACCCCGGAAATTGCCGGATTTCACACGAAATCAACCAGATATGAACGTAGAATGATTCTTGGTAACAGTCGAAGGGGAGATTGGTTCATTTCGACCCCTTTTTATGGTATCAATTGTGTAATTTTACGCGCGAGAAAGCGTGATTTTCCTTGCAATGCGAAAATTTAACCCAATGAGAGCTTTACCGGTATTCCAAGCCCCCAAGACCTTCCTTTCGGCATGCGTGATGTTGGTGTCTTTGACCGCGACTGCCGGTGTATGGGATGAAGGCGACATTGAAGCGGGTCAAGCCCTGTTCAATGCGAACTGCGCCTCTTGCCACAAGGTAACCAACGAAGTGCTCGCTGCCCCCGGCCTTGCCGGCATTGCCGACCGCTGGGGAGCCAGCGAAGAGTTGCTGGTCAAGTGGATCCAGAATCCACAAGGCGCGGCTGAGTCCGGTGACGGCTACATCAAATCCCTCGTCGACCGGTATGTCCCGACTTACGGCTGGATGACAGCTCAAGCGGTGTCGGGGGAAGACATCAAGAACATCATGGCGTATGTCCAGAATCCGCCCGACGTGGTTCCTGTTGCGGAGTCTGGCTCAGACTGCGTGACGGTGGATGAGCTGCCCATCGAGGAGGCAAGCAACGACAGCGGGGTTTGGTTTGTTTTGTTGCTGGTGATGTTCTTGATCATCGCCATGGCTGCAGCAGGTGTGAATCGGTCGTTGACCAACGCAAGTCGTGAGCGTGAAGGGGAAGAGTTGCTCGGGGATCTGCCGTACAGCGAGCGAGTGAAGGCTTGGATGTGGGAAAACCGCGTGGCTGTATCGTTGGTCGGTGTGTTCTTCGTTGCGTACGGAGCTGTACTCGGCTACCAAGGATTGATGCGCGTAGGTGTAGTTGAGGGATACAAACCCAACCAGCCGATCAAGTTCATCCACAGCGTGCACGTCTGTGAGAATGAAGTGGACTGCAAATACTGCCACCACAGCGCTTACGAATCGAAGCACGCAGGCATCCCTTCTACCAACGTTTGTATGAACTGCCACAAAGCGGTGAAGAAGGGCCGTCGCTACGGTGAGACCGAGATTGCCAAGATTTACGATGCCATCGGATTCGATCCGGAGTCAGGCACCTACGTAGACGGCGATGGCAACAATGGCTACACCTCTCCGCAGGACACCTACAACGGTGAACCCATCCGATGGAACAAGGTGCACAACCTGCCGGATCACGTGTACTTTAGCCACCAACAACACGTTGTAGTGGGCGGGCTCCAGTGCCAGAATTGCCACGGAGACGTCGAAACCTACACCGTGGGACGAGTGGCGAACGTGGACGACATTAACCTCCTAGTGGACAAGTACCCCGGACTGATTGAATTGTCGAAGCCAACCCTCACAATGGGCTGGTGCATCGAATGCCACAACAAAGCAGAAATTGACCTGGCGAGTAGCGGGTACTACGAGGACATTCACGCCCGCTTAAAGGATCACCTTCGCGGCAACGAAGAGCTCCGCAAGTACATGGAGGATGACAAAATCACGGTCAAGGAACTCGGCGGATGGGAATGCGCCAAGTGCCATTATTAATAAGTAAGTAATCGCGAACCCCTTATCGCAACAGCGACATGGCAAACACTAAGCGTTATTGGTCCGGACTGGACGAGCTTTACGAAACAGAAGCATTCAAAGCGATTCAGGCACAAGAGTTCCCTGAGTCTCAATCGGTAGATGAGTTTTTGTCCGATGAACAACTGGAGTCTACCCACACGGGGCGTCGTGACTTCTTGAAGTTCATGGGCTTCAGCTTGACCGCAGCGACCCTCGCGGCATGCGAAACCCCTGTGGTCAAGAGCATCCCTTACACCAACAAGCCTGCGGAGGTCACCCCCGGCGTAGCGAATCACTACGCAAGCACCTACTACGACGGACAGAACTTCGTAAACGTCTTGGTGAAGACCCGCGAAGGCCGCCCGATTTTTGTAAAGGCCAACAATCAAACTGGAATGGCTGCCCCCAACGCGCGGGTCATCGCTTCGGTTATGAGCCTGTACGATAGCGCTCGCTTGACCGGACCGCATATTGACGGAAGCCCTGCGGATTGGTTAGCCGTTGACTCAGAGGTTGCTGCTTCCCTGAGTAAAGGTGGTCGCAACGTCATCTTGACCAATACTGTTATGAGCCCGTCGCTCAAGCGCGCCGTTAGCCTCGCCGGTTTGGAACACATTCAATACGATGCCATCGATTACGGTGCGTTCCGAAAGGCTGCCGAACTCGATTACGGCGTCAATACCTTCCCGAGCTACAAGTTTGAAAAGGCCCAAGCCATCGTCACGATAGGCGCTGATTTCTTGGGCACGTTTGGGGATTCGGTGTGGTATGAAGAAAACTGGGCGAAGACCCGCAATCCTGAAAGCGGCAGCATGTCCCGCATGCACGCCTTCGAGACCAACATAAGCCTGACGGGTTCAAACGCCGATTACCGCTCCATGGTCAAGCCGTCGGAGCACGGCAAGGTGGCCACGGCCCTGTTGAACGCCGTGAGCGGTCGCGGTGCGGCCGGCACGCTTTCTGAAGGCGTCCAAGCAGCAGTCAGGGCAGCGGCGAAGGATTTGAAGGCAGCAGGTAAGAACGCCCTCGTACTGTCCGGCTCCAACGACCTCAACGTACAACGCGTGGTGAACGCCATCAACGAAGCGTTGGGCGCCACCGGCACCACCATCAAGTTCGAAAGCAATGATTTGTTCCAAGGAAGTTCAGCTGCGCTGGCGCAGTTGACCCAAGACATGGCTGCAGGTCGTGTCAATACATTGATCGTTGCCGATTGCAACCCCGCATACGACGCTGTCAATGCTGCAGCCTTCTCTGCGGCTTTGGGTAAAGTCAACTTGACCGTAAGCACTGCGACAGTGGCGGACGAAACTGCTTCCCAATGCCGTGTCATCGCACCGACACACCACTGGCTGGAGTCGTGGGGCGACCTTCAAATTGAAGGCAGTCGCGTTGACTTGGTACAACCGTCCATTTCTCCGCTGCACAATACGCGTGGATGGGGCGAGAGCGTTCTCGCTTGGTCCGGTCAGGCGACCGACTGGTACACCTTCTTGCGTCAGACCCACCAGGCCGGCTACACCGCCGATGCCATGTACACTGACTCGAACTGGAACACAGCGGTTCACAACGGATTCATAGGATTGGATGCTAGAGAGCAATCTGCCCCTGTCTACAAAGGGGGTGCATTAACCAGTGCCGTTGCCGCGTTGAATGCCCAGCAGGGCGGAACCTTTGAACTGGCCTTGTACGAAAAGACCACCATGGGAGCCGGCCAGCATGCGGCGAATCCGATACTGCAAGAAACGCCAGATCCGTTGACCAAAGTGACGTGGGACAACTACGTGACCATGGCGCACTCCGACGTGGATGCGATGGGCTTGAACGGGTTCATCGGCCAAGAAAAGCCGGCTAGTGTGGTCCGTGTAACGGTGGGAGGTGAGTCTCTTGACCTCCCGGTTTTCCCGATGCCAGGTCAAACCCCAGGTACTATCGGTATCGCCCTTGGCTACGGCCGCGGCGCGAACGGGGAGAACATTGGAAAGGCGGCCTTCCAGACGGGTGAAAACGGCTCGTTCCTAACCAATGCTGAGGGAGGTACGGTGCCCGTCGGACAAAACGTATTTGGCTGGGCGAATTCAGGCGACTTCATTCACTATCACCAATTCGATGTGACTGTTGAGGCTACGGGATCAACCTACCCGCTGGCGTGCACGCAGATCCAAAATACCTTCATGGGCCGTGACAGCATCGTGAAGGAAACGGACATGGCAAGTTTCTTTGCGGAGCGTAATGCTGAGAAAGGCGAGGCGTCGTGGAACAAGCTCATCAAGCTCGCGGTTCACGAAGACGTAAATCAAGACGGAACCATCGATGCCCAGGACGGAAAGCCCACCGAGGCCTTCGATTTGTGGCATGAGCACGCCGTCGAAAACGTGGGACACCGCTGGGGCATGACCATCGACCTTACGACCTGCACCGGTTGCAGTGCGTGTGTCACGGCTTGCCACATTGAAAATAACGTTCCCGTCGTCGGTAAGGACGAAGTGCGTCGTCACCGTGACATGCACTGGATGCGCATCGACCGTTTCTTTAGCTCTGACTATAGCTTGGAGCGCGGAGAAGAGGAGGGCGTTGGTGTCATTTCCTCTTACCGCAAAATGGAGGATCCGGCGGCCAACCCGCAAACGATCCACATGCCGATGATGTGCCAGCACTGCAACCACGCGCCGTGTGAAACAGTTTGCCCAGTTGCAGCGACCACGCACTCAAACGAGGGCTTGAACCAGATGACCTACAACCGTTGCATCGGTACGCGTTACTGCGCGAACAACTGCCCCTACAAGGTGCGCCGATTCAACTGGTTCAATTACCCGGGTTACAAGAAGTTCGCCAACTTCAACCCAGCTCAGGACAGCCTGATGCGCATGGTACTCAACCCTGACGTTACGGTTCGAAGCCGAGGGGTCATGGAGAAGTGCAGTATGTGCGTTCAGCGCATCCAAGCAGGCAAGTTGGAAGCCAAGAAGACCGGCGCTCCAGTGGTAGACGGTTCCGTAACCACGGCCTGCGCAGAAGCCTGCTCAACCCATGCCATCAACTTTGGCGACTTGAACGACACCAAGTCAGCTGCTCGCCAAGTTTCAGAAACCAACCGCGCCTACCATGCATTGGAAGAAATCGGTGTCAAGCCCAACATCTTCTACATGACCAAGGTGCGCAACGTAGAACCTAACCAAGCCTGATAAGACGATGCAAAAAGAAGCAGCCATTCGGGAACCCCTGATCCTAGGGGACAAGTCTTACAAGGACATCACTGACGATGTGGTCGGACCCATCCAAGGCGCCGCGCCGATCGGATGGAAAATCATGATCACCATCTCGACCATCATCGCGATTTACGGTGTGGGCAGCATTTTGTACCTGCTCGGGACCGGCATCGGTGTCTGGGGATTGAACAAGACCGTTGGATGGGCTTGGGACATCACAAACTTCGTTTGGTGGGTAGGTATCGGTCACGCGGGAACGTTGATTTCTGCGGTATTGCTCCTCTTCCGTCAGAAGTGGAGAATGGCCATCAACCGCTCAGCAGAGGCGATGACCATTTTTGCCGTGATAATGGCGGCCATCTTCCCGGGCATCCACATGGGCCGGATCTGGGTGAGCTACTGGGTGTTGCCCCTTCCAAACCAGTTTGGTTCGTTGTGGGTGAACTTCAACAGCCCGCTGCTTTGGGATGTTTTCGCGATCTCCACGTACTTCTCGGTTTCGTTAGTGTTCTGGTACATAGGTCTGATTCCTGACTTTGCGACGATTCGGGACCGCATGACCAAGCCAATGGCCAAGAAAATTTACGGGATATTAAGCTTCGGTTGGAGCGGACGTGCCAAGCACTGGAACCGTTTCGAAGAGGTGTCACTGGTCTTGGCAGGCATCGCCACGCCGCTGGTATTCT
>CALGDB010000102.1 GCA_937884175.1 uncultured Flavobacteriales bacterium | reverse complement strand
TTTTTCGTAATTGAGGGGTCTTCCTCGCTCTTCTTCCCGGCACGCGGACAAGACAGATGTCAAAGAAACAACCAACAGCAAAAAAGCTGATTTTGTCAAAATATGACGCATAGCAACCCGCCCACAATCTAAAGCCCCACATTGGGGACAATTTTCAAACAAAAACGTGCGAAACCCCGGTGTTTAAGAGGAGTTTCGCACAATGTATTTTTGTTAGCTCTTGATGGAGTAAGCGGTACCCCAGCCCCATGCGCCGGATCCAAAGCCTCTCGCCACAATGCGCTCGCGGAAGATGTTGGCAACTTGATCACCGTCACCAGCCAACAAAGCTTTGGTCGCACACATTTCTGCACATATCGGAAGCTTGCCTTCAGCAAGACGGTTTCCACCATACTTTTGATATTCTGCTGAAGACAGGTCCTCCTCCGGGCCACCAGCGCAAAACGTGCATTTGTCCATTTTGCCCCGTGATCCATAGTTTCCAGCCTGCGGGAATTGAGGTGCTCCAAATGGGCATGCGTAGAAACAATACCCACAACCAATACAAAGGTCTTTTGAATGCAACACAACCCCTTGATCTGTCTGGTAGAAACAATCTACCGGACAAACAGCCATGCAGGGCGCATCAGAACAATGCATGCAGGCGACGGAAATCGACCGCTCGCCGGGCTTACCGTCCTGAATTGTCACCACACGACGGCGGTTCACACCCCAAGGGACCTCATGTTCATTCTTACAAGCGGTAACGCAAGCATTACATTCGATACAACGCTCTGCATCACAAAGGAACTTCATTCGTGCCATTATTACCTCCCTTAAGCCCGTTCAATTTCACACAGGGAACATTTTGTTTCCTGCATCAAAGTCACGGAGTCATAGCCGTATGTAAAAGCTGTATTAGCTGCCTCTCCAAGTACGTAGGGATCCGCCCCTTCTGGATACTTGGATCGAAGATCCTCACCCTCCATGTGACCACCAAAATGGAATGGAAGGAAGGCGACACCTTTTGCAACACGCTCGGTGACCATAGCCATCACCTTAATGCGAGCACCTTCAGGGGTCATTACCCACACCATATCACCATCACGAATTTGCTTTGTGTTGGCATCAAATGGATTCATTTCAACAAACATGTCCTGCTGAAGCTCCGCAAGCCATGGGTTGGAACGGGTTTCGTCACCACCGCCTTCGTACTCAACAAGCCGTCCAGAGGTAAGGATCATGGGAAACTTCCCAGTGTGATCAACATCTTGAATTGACTTGTAGAGTGTTGGCAAACGGTAAAGCTTTCGATCTGAATAGGTCGGATAATCAGCGACCAAGTCACGGCGCGAGGTGTAAAGAGGCTCGCGATGCAATGGGATTGGGTCGGGGAATGTCCACACCTTCACCCGTGCTTTAGCGTTACCAAACGGTGCACAGCCGTGCTTGATGGCAACGCGCTGGATACCACCTGAGAGGTCGACCTTCCAGTTAGTCTTATCACCAGCTACTGCGTCGATTGCTGACCGCTCTTCCGAAGTCAAGTCACCGTCCCAGCCGAGCTTTTTAAGCATGCCCATGGTGAATTCGGGATACCCGTCCTTAATTTCGGATCCGACTGGGTATGAACCCTCAGCCAAAAGGTTTTTACCCTCATGCTCGACACCAAATCGCGCACGGAAACAAAGACCTCCCTCTGCCACAGGCTTCGAAGTATCATAAAGATTTGGCGTGCCTGGGTGGCCCATCTCTGCCGTTCCCCAACAAGGCCAAGGCAGACCATAGTATTCACCGTCAAGTTCACCGCCCACTGCTTGCAGTGTCGTCTTATCGAACATGAACTGGTTTGCCATGTGGGCCTTGATACGCTCGGGAGACTGCCCTGTATATCCGATGGTCCACATACCACTATTGAATTCACGAGTTACGTCTTCGACGTAGGGCTCATCATTCTCAACCTTTATTTGGCGGAACATTCTGTCTGCGAAACCAAACTTCTTTGCAAACTTGTATATGATGGTGTGATCAGGCAGAGAGTCGAACGAAGGCTCGATAACCTTTTCACGCCATTGCAAAGAACGGTTCGATGCAGTGACAGAACCATAGGTCTCAAACTGCGTTGTTGCGGGCAGCAGATAAACACCATCAGTACGGTCAGACAGCACCGCGGAAACTGTCGGATATGGATCGATCACGACCATCAGATCGAGCTTTTCCATCGCCGTCTTCATTTCCTTCATACGCGTCTGAGAGTTCGGAGCATGCCCCCAAAACACCATAGCCCGCAGATTGTCCGGCTGATCCATATTGTTCTTGTCCTCAAGAACACCATCGATCCAGCGCG
>CALGDB010000101.1 GCA_937884175.1 uncultured Flavobacteriales bacterium | reverse complement strand
CGGTTTCGTGAGTGCAAAATGCCTCAAGCTGCGTACCGAGATTGTGGTGGTCTCCAACCGTAATGCCGGCTTTGGCAAAGCTGTGGAGCACGGCGCGGTTCAGCTCGACCAACGCTCGGTCCCGCCACAGCGTTCGTTCGTTCGAGGTGTCGAGGCCTAAGCATTCGGCCACAACAGGAAGTTGGTTGTACCGGTCGGCATCGGCGAGGTTCCGCGCGCCGATTTCGGTTCCCATGTAGTATCCGTTGAAGGGTGCAAACGGGTAAACGATGCCCCCGATTTTGAGTGCCATGTCTGCCAAAACAGGCAAGGCGTACCATTTGAGTTCGAGTTCCGCAAACTCCGGGTGATCCGGGTGCTCGAGTAAGACCTCCTTGGCCAAATGAGGTTGTTTCGCGAACACATCGAGGGTGTGGCCGGGCGACTCATCCCAATAGAATTGCCATGGCAAAAGCGTGAATGCGTCTTCTTTTTCAGGCTTCCATCCAACATGGAGAAAATGCGTCGTGATGGCACGGGAGTCGGGGTCACCTGCCCCTTCGAATCCGGCGTAACGGATCAATTGGTGATTGGCCATTCGCACGCGGTCCGGTTGCCCAGTTGTGCGCGGAGCAAAGACACTGATGATGCTTTTGATTTTTCCGTCGCGAAAGGCGTCGCTCACATGGGATTTGAGCGCTTTCTCGGCGCGCTCTTCGCGGTCTGGCTCGTTGTGTAACATCCGGAAGTCACGGACTTCGAGGGAGCGCCAGAGGTGCCTGCCGATGCAGCGGTTGCTGTTCTTCCAAGCCAAGCGCGCCCCAAACTCGAGTTCTCTGGCGGTGTGGGTGTAGGTGCCCGTTGCTTCGATTTCCTCCGTAATTGCTTTCAATCTTGCCTCACAATCAGCCTCCGAGAGAGGTGCTGCCTCTGGATGGTCGCACCACGCGTTCAGGAAGGCGGCAGCTTCAGATGCGAGGGTGGTATGATCGAATTTAGTCGGTTGCATGCGGTTGTAATCCAAGCGGAGCTGCCTGCAAAATGTTCACGGTCAGTTGCTGCCGGGTTTGAATTTTCGGCTCCCAAAGTTATTCCCACTTTTTTTGCGGGAAGGGCGTTTGCCGCGTCCGCTGGCATTCCCTTGCCCAGCCCTTGATTGTCCGCCATGGGACCCGCCTTTTTTGAAGGGCCGCTTGTTGCGCGGTTTTTTCTTAAACGACCGATTACCGCCTTGCGACTGGTTGCCACCGCCGCCCTTGCTGCCCTCGTTGGACCGAGTGCCTCGGCCTCGGTGCAGCGGAATGTCTTCCATGCCGTTGTGCCAGGGGTGGTCTTCGATTACGGGCACTTCCCGGTCCATCAAGCGCTGGATGTCTTCCATGTATTTGCGCTCGTCGTCTTCGTTGACCAGTGACCACGCGACACCACTGGCGCCGGCGCGGCCGGTGCGGCCGATGCGGTGCACATAAGTCTCCGAAATATTGGGAACCTCGAAGTTAATGACGTGGCTGACGCCCGTGACGTCAATGCCACGTGAGGCGATGTCCGTAGCGATCAGGATGTTCAAGTCACCTGCTCGGAAGGCCTTCATGGCTCGGTCGCGCTGAGGCTGGGTCTTGTTGCCGTGGATGGCTTCGGACTTGATTTTGTTGCGCTTCAGGTAACGGACGACTTTGTCTGCGCCGTACTTAGTGCGGGTAAAGACTAAGGCGGTTTCGACCTCGTCTTGCTTCAGCAGATGCACCAAGAGGTCACGTTTGTCATTTTGGTTGACAAACAGCATGTGCTGGTCCACGGTGTCAGCGGCGGTGCTCTCCTGTGCCACCTCTACGCGCTCGGGATCCTTGAGCATGGTGCTAGCGAACTGCAAAATGTTGGGCGGCATCGTGGCGGAGAAGAAGAGGGACTGCCGGTTTTGCGGGATGTGCTTGACCACGCGGCGCAAGTCGTGGATGAACCCCATGTCCATCATCGTATCCGCTTCGTCGAGGACGAAGTAGTCCAAGTGCTGCAGGTTGACGAACCCTTGGTCCATGAGGTCGAGCAAACGACCGGGCGTGGCGACCACGATGTCAACGCCACGGCGAAGTTTTTGAACTTGCCGGTGCTGGCTGACGCCGCCAAAAAGCGTCACGGAGAATAGCTTCATGCCCTTCGTGTAGCCGAGGATGTTGTCCTCGATCTGCATCGCCAGCTCCCGAGTCGGGGTAAGGATGAGTCCGCGAATTGGGCGGAATTGACCACTGTACCGTTCGAGGTGGAGGCGGTGGATCATGGGGAGGCTGAAGGCCGCGGTTTTTCCGGTTCCGGTTTGTGCCACTCCTAAGACGTCATGACCGGCGAGCACTTTGGGAATGGCTTGGGCTTGAATGGGGGTTGGGGTTTCATAGCCCAACGCTTGGACGGCCTTCAATACCGGAGTACAGAGGCCCAAATCGTCAAATGAATTCAAAAAGATATCGCATCGTGAAATGAGCAGTTTCGCCCAATTCGTGGAACAAAGGTCGGTGATGAGTGAAGACGGCAAGCCCTGCTTTTGATTTCTTTTCACTATGTTGTGATGACAATCACGAACACAATAAACTCGATGCCAAGATTCACCCTGCGAAACCAGTTTTTCGGCCTCATTCTGTTGGCGATAGCCATCGTTGCAGTGGCCTGTAATGGCCAGTATTTCAAGGCAACCAAGTACTATTCAGCACAGATTGAGGAGGCCCTCGAAAGCATCAAGACCCCGGCGTTTTACAATGTGTTTGTAACGCTGAAAGAGCGTGAGATCTTTCAATTAGACTATTTCTTTTACGACCGTGAAGCGCGTTCAGTTGTGGGTGTTTACAAGGAGGTTAATCCTGAACTGGCGGAACGAAACTACGGGTATGCACCCAAGATGAACCGGTATACGCGGAAAAAAAATGGGAGCATTGACGGGCCGGGAGGTTTGGTGTATGAGATTCGGATCCAAGCAAATGAAGTGATTTTTGATGGAGGAACCGCTTCGGAGGGTGCACGCGTAAAGATTCCCATCGAGAATATTTACCAACTTGACTTGCTGGAGCATAAAGAGGCAGTGGGTATTTTGTATAAAGTATTGGGCGGGGTTGCGGCCTCGTTTGCTGCTGTATTGACTTGGGTGGCATGCTGCCTCTCCTGCCCTTTCATTTACATTCAGGATGGCGACACTGAAAGATTCATGGGGGAATTCTTCAGCGGTGCGGTAACGGAGAACATGGCGCGTCACGATTTCCTTCCGCTCCCGGGATTTGAACCGGTCGACGGCGTTTATGAATTGCGCATTGCCAATGAGATGGAAGAACGCCAATACACTGATCTCGCCGTTCTCGAGGCGGTAGAGCACCCGGCAGATATGGAAGTATTGATAACGCCCGAAGGCACGCCCATCCTGTTCGCGGCACCCCTTTTGCCAGCAGAGGCGGTGACGGACCAAGGGACCAATTGTGAGGTGGTCATGGCTGCGCGCGACGGCATTGCGTACGACTTTACTGATGAGTGCGCAGAGAAGGAAAATTTCAGTTCCTTGTCGCTTGCCTTCGACAAGCCCGCAGGCGTGGACCAGGCCCATGTGATCTTGCACGTGAAGAATACGATGTGGTCGATGATGATGTACGAATCCTTTATGAGCATGTTCGGCAGTCGGTACGATGATTACGTTGAACACCAGCGCGACCGTTCAGCGGAACAGAAAACGCAATGGCTCAAGGACCAAGGCCAGATGCTGGAAGTTCAGCTTCGCCGCGCCGGGCAGTGGGAAACGGTTCATTGGGTGAACCTTCCGGGGCCGTTTTCGTTCCGAAGCGAGGTGGTGCCTTTGGACGTGTCGAACACTGATGAAGGGCCTGTTGAACTCCGCTTGGTAGCGGGGTACCATTTCTGGGAATTGGATTACGCGGCCATCGACTACACCGAGCAGCCGGGCATGGTCAAGACTCCGTTGGCCCTCTTGAGTGCAGAAGATGAATTAGGCCAAGATGTGGCGTCTCATTTGTTGGAAGTGGATGGGGACTACCTCGAGCGTTTGTTCATTGGTGCCGATGCGACCTTGAAATTCCAGGCCCTCCCCGCTTCAGAGCCGGGCAACGTCCACAGCGTATTCATGCATGCATACGGCTACTATGAGCCGATACGCGAATACGCGGGCATCCCGAATATGACCGAATTGAAAAAGTTCAAGGAGCCTGGGCACTTCGCCCGCTTCTCCAAAGAGCAGTTCAACGACATCGTAGGAATTACACCATGAGCGTCGAACCCACTCCTGCAAAGGTGATCCAGCCGCTGGACGTGGATTACGATGCCATTCGGTCCAGTACCCCGCATCGGATGGTGCATGGCGTGGAAGCGCGGTTGATACGGCTGCGCCAGCAGGTCATTAATGTGTTGACAGCCGTGCAAGCCTATCGCTCGCCCGCTGGAATTCGGGCGGTGATCGCTCGATTGAAAGAGCACCGTGCCCTTGCTTCTGGTGGGAAGCGGGTGGTGAAACTCGTCAACGCTGCCGGCCGCAACTATTGGCGGCTTTTCATCCCGGCCAACACTTCGCCCTTGCACGTTCCTTTCTTGAAAGGGGAGCTCAATCGCCTTGCGCCGCATAGCAGAGGTGGCCATGAATTGGCGGTGGTGTTTTTGTCTGTGACCAAGAAATGCCCACTCAAATGCGAGCATTGCTTTGAGTGGGACAACCTCAACCAGAAAGAGGTCATCGGCCCCGAAGACATCAACTGCATGATTGAGAACCTGCAGTCGATGGGGGCGACGAACATCGCTTTTACGGGTGGTGAACCTATGCTTCGGGTTCGCGAGATGGCGGAATCCATCCGGCGCTACAAATCGAAGTCGCAGTTTTGGATCCTGACTTCGGGATTCAATTTTACCGCAGCCAATGCAGCTGAATTGCGCAGAGCCGGAGCGCACGGTGTTGTGGTCAGTATCGACCATTATGACCCACTGGCGCACGATCAATTCCGCGGAATACAAGGGTCTTTCCGAGACGCCATCACGGCGGTCAAACATGCCCTCGACCAAGGGTACTTGACAGCGATCTCGACGTGTGTTACGCGCGAGAACGCAAACCGGAAATACATCGATGCGTTCATGGGTCTGGCGAAAAGCCTCGGAGTTGGCTTCGTGCAGTGGATTGAACCGAAGGCTATCGGCCACTACGCGATGCAAGATGTGCTCCTCAAACCGGAGCACAAAGCGGTTTTGGAGGAGGCGTTACTGGACTACACCTACACGGATGCATACAAAAACCACCCCTTGGTTATCTACCATGAGTACTACCAACGGAAGCTCGGCTGTTTTGCGGCTGGCAACAAAATGGTCTACGTGGATACCGATGGCGACTTAATGTCGTGCCCGTTCTGCCACCGGAAAGGGGGAAGCTTGCTCGGCGACGATTTTCGGCAATCCCTCGAAAATCTCCGCACGGCAGGCTGTTCGGATTATGGACCGGTCATGGTGTGATGTGTAGCTTGACAGCGGCATCGGTTCCCCATTCTGGGCAATTCAAGACGTAGAGCCCGGGGAGCAAATTGAGGTCGCAGGAAGATTGCCGTGAGGCCGTGTTGATGGTGTGCACCAATTGGCCTCGGAGATCGTACACCTCGATTGTGGGATATTCACCCGAGGCGTTCCAAGCGAGGGTCACTCGTCCATCTGTAGGGTTTGGATACACGGCAAATGGCTGCCGATCGGACAGCTCGGATGTGCCCAGCCCCGTGCAATCCACCTCGTTGGCCACGAAGGCGCTGCGATCGGCCACGAAGGAGTGCAAGCCGTAGAGTGAGCCGCCAGGACCTCCGCCTCCTCCGGGTCCACCCGTATTGAGGTTGTTGTCGAAGTTGGCCGCGAAGTGGGTGTTGGAGTACATCTTGTTGTCGTCGTTGTACACCGCGCTTTGGATCAACGCTTGGATGGCATCGAGGCGGGGGTCGAGATATTCGGAATTGAAATACAGTTCCCGGAGTTCGCACATCTCCGCCAAGTAGGCGTTTTTAAGGTTCTCGTTTGCGAGGATGCGCTCGAGTAAGGGCCGGTCGTAATTGCCGCCATCGAATTCCACATCGAGCTCCGTCATGTTCCCCGGAACGCCAAAGGCATAGCTTCCAAACGTCTCATTACAGTCCCATTTGATCCATTGCCAGCGCCCGAGGGTGGTATTCTGATAGAGGTAGTAATTGCGTGCGGAGAGGGTGTAGCTATCCAAGTTGGCGAACAGGTTGTCCAATGCCGCTGAACGCAGATATGCTTGCAGATCGAGGTGGTCACCGAGTTCGTTTTCGAATTGTTCGTCCGAGGCCGTGTTGATGAATTCGATGAACCCAATGAAATCTGACCAATCGTCCGATTCGTTCATTTTGAGCTCGTAGGCGTCGCCGTAGTCCGAGGCGTCAGGGCCTTCGTAGACGAGGCTCGGTTCGTCGCTGCCTGGCCCGAAATTGGACCCGGCTTTGAAGAGCATGCCTTCGTCGTCGCCTATGCTGCGATCGAGGAATTGGTCGTCAATCTGTTCCACGACCGTGTAAAAGCCCCACGCTTCTCCGTTGTATCTTACTTCCGCGTACGTAGCCCTTGGCGCCAAAACGCCAGCGTCTTCACACAGGTCCAAGAAGACCTTTTCCCGGGCAAACGTCGGGTCCTTGAATCCGTTGTTGAAATTGAGCTTCTTGAGCAAATCATAGGCTTGGCCCGAAATGAAGCGGTTGAAGTCCACCTTGAACGGCTTCTTGTTGCCGGGGTGGTTCATACTTGAATTGCCTTTCAACCGGATGCCCACCGAATCTAGGGTGGTGGTATCAACTTCGGTAGCGATGGTGATGGCCGCGGGGATGTAATTCTGTTCGCCATTGTACTCGGTTAGCAGCTCATTCCAATAGGATGGGCTGTAAAAATCAATGTCGACCAAGAGGATGTGGTCCGGGCCAAAGACGTTGTTTCCCTCGTTTTGAGCGGTGCACGGCACGCACAAAATCAGAGCAAAAAACCAATTGGTTGTGCGAAGTCCGTTCATGATATCTATTTGATTTGAAATTGGTCACAGCAGAATTACCTGTGAGTTACCAAGGTAATAGAAAGAAAAAAACCTCGTGACGATTTAAAGTCACGAGGTTTTTAAGGATTATTAGTCTATCGTTTCGCGGTCCAGAAGCACTATTTCAAGGAAATCTTTTGGCCCGTTCGTTTACCGATTACCATGGAGCTAAAGTCACACGGTTCCATGCGCCATTTTCGTAAGCATAAAAGTAATTTTCATCAAAAGCAATAGCCCCTTCTGATCCAACATCATTGGAATAAAGTGGCGCTGATGCCCACACTGGAAACTTGGACAATTCTTCTTGTTGCGTCGAGGATACTGGCTTTAGAATATCGGGCGTGTTATCAATGTTGTGTGCATTGAAATCAACAAGACTCCACTCAGGAAACTGTCCGTTAAAAATAGGGTGAACGATTAACGGATTAAGGTAAACATCAGACTCCGAAAAGTTTGCAATGGTATAGGCATCTTGACCTTGATTCGGCTGTGGCGGCAAACCAATGACTGCTCCGCTGTTTGGAGGAGGCAAAAAAGCCGTTGTCGGCGCATCAGTATTAAGATCCGATGCGCCTTCATCATTTACAGATGCTTCAATGGGAAATGGCTCACCATTGTCAGCCAAAATCATCCCTCCAAATAAACCGCCAAGACCACCACCAATATCATCAATCACGTCGCCGACACCATCAACAATATCTCCACCTGTATCGGCTACCCATTCTCCTGCATCGTTCAAAGCACCGCCAACGCCGTTGATGACGTCATTCATCCATCCAGTAACAGTATTAATTAGGCCGTAGACGAAATTAACCGCACTTTCAATCGCAGATGCTGTGGAGTTAAAGGCACTTATTAATCCGTCGAGGACACCCCAATCATTGAGAAGTTGGGTGAAAGACTCAGTGAGACCAGTAAACGTAGACGACACAAAGTTGTAAGTGTCTTCGACAGTATTCTGTAATGTTTCCAGACTGAACCAGTTGGCAATCATATCGACGGCTGACCCAAATGCTTCGAGAATAGATTGTTCAGAGGAGGTCAAATTGATGTTGTCATCGTTTATGTCTTCCTGCGCATGGCAGTCCAGTCCGAAGCAAGGGACTAAGGCCATGCAAAGCACTAAAAGTAAATTTTTCATCACCAACCAGAATCTAAATTGGTGCGCTTCCAAGTATTCGCGGCGACGCAGACATAGAAATATTCAGCGCTGCTGTATACCTCTCCTATTTGGCAGGGGGAATTGCTCGTTGAAGGAGCATCGTCAGCTAATTGAATCTTTTGAAGCAGTTCTTGCTCTAGAGCAAGCGAAATAGGTTTGTCGAGATCTGCAGTGTTGTCGACCTGGTCCAATCCAAAGCTTCCCGGAGTTAGGCCATTTACCTGACCCTCAAAAACAGGATCAATAATTGTGGGGTTTACCCACAGGTCGCCCCAAGGATTACCCTCTGAAGTTGACGAGTAATAGGAGTTTGCCTCGTCGGTAAGCGTTGCATTTGGGTTTGTTAAAATAATCAGAGAGCCATTGGCCTCAGATTCGTTTCCTTGAGGGTTGACAAGAAAAACATCAAGTCCGTTGGTATTGAGCGACGAAATAGATAGTCCCTCATCATCTTCTTCGTCATTAGAGAGGTCCTCGTTGATAGATTCACCTTCTTCAGAAAAGCTAGATAGGTCTGCGTCGTCATCCTCACTGAGAATCATGCCGAATGGATTTAAAGAGTCCAGAGCATTAACGGCATCTTCTAATGCTCCCACAGTGCTTTGCAGGCCGTTCACGATGTTTTGAAAGTTTAAAACTGAGGATATTGAGCTAGCTACATCAGATAGTGTGCTGCCGACGCTAGTAACCCATGACCCTACGGTTGACGAAAGCGTATTGATTGTCGATTCGAGAGAATTTACAGCTCCCTCGAACGTGTCCCAAATAGCTGCAAAGTCAATCAAATCACCGAAACTAGAAAGTGTATTTTGGTCGCTCTGACTGAGTCCAATGCCGTCATCATTGATATTATCTTGACCAAATGCTCCAGAAGTACTCGGCAAAACACTCAGTAAACTGGCGATAAGAATTATGGATATTAAATGTCTCATAATTGATACGATCATTGTCCCGGTTGAAGCAGAATGAACGGGTCGACAGCCTCGACGGTTTCGTCCCTTCCTCCTGCTTTTGCACTTGATTTTACATTTCGCTTGAGCTCTTTTTGGATGAATTGGAGCTGCGCTTGTCTTTCATTCAACTGAGCGATTGCGTTTTCGCGCACACTCACATTCAATGGATTCTCAAAAACTTCTGCCAGGTATGGCAAGCTGTTTAAATCTACGCCAGCGTCTTGGGCTAATTTTTGAGCATTATTAAAAATGGCTTTGATCTGAGCTTCTTTCTTTTTGTCTCCACCTTCCATCGACATGTTAGATGCAATGGCTCCAACTTTTTGCGACTGTAGCGTGTTCGTAGCAATTCGTGGTGCAGAGTTATTTTGAGTGACTGAGGGAGTGTAGGTAGGGTCTAGGCGTGCTAGAGCGGTTTCAATTTTCACCAAAGAGGCTTCAATTTTTTCAACCTGTCGTGTCACTTCGTTTTCATTCAAGCCGACAGCGACATTAATAACGGACGTCATCGATCCGGGCTGACTTTCACTCCATGCAGTTCCTATGATCCACTTGTAATCACTCGTCTGCATTTTCGAGGGGTGAACGCCAACTCCATAACCGTCATTGTTGCCAGAGGGCAAAATGAAGTCACCACGTTCTACTTCACCCAGAACTTTCGTTGGAACCTGGCCCATGAATGCAATTCTGGAGTATGCTGAAGTTGCTTCTTGAGCAGGCATCGCCCCAATTACTGTTGGATTAGTAGAAACGACCATGTAACGCTCTGGATTTTCTATTCCTTTCCCGACTTTACCCGCTGAAACCCCAAGCACGTCGCCGGGGTTATGAATAGCAGTCGGATCGGCTTTTTGTAGCCATTCGGCATAGTCGGCTCCACAGCTTTCGAATGCAATGCCTCCATTTCCAACTCCACTTCCAATCCATCCGTAGGATCCGTAAACATGAAGCCCAAGACTACTTGCGTCATCAATTACATCAACCAAAGTGGTTGCTAAATCGTCTGCGCCAGCGCCTAAGAAGAAGCATCCATAAATTTCCATTATGGCACTGACGATGTCCTTTATCAACGTAATTGAGCCGTCGATTAATCCCATTCCAAAGTCTGTCGTAAATGTGCCCAGCATTGAGCTTAAGGCATCGGATGGAGACTGACCGTTCGAATACACATCGTAGGCGGCATTGTTGTCGTTAACGGATGTCGCTCCTGAAATCATGCCCATTCCTGAATTCGTTACTGTACCTACCAAAGCTCCGGCTCCAGAAGTCAGAACATTTTGGAAGGCATCCCCATAGGAAGCCCATTCCTGTTGCATATTCATACCTTCAACCCTACCAAGCACGTTATCACCTGCTTCGAACTGGATGAAGTTCGTATTTCTGTGAGGCTCCGTTTCGCCAGATAGGTCAAAAAGGAGGGCCGGGGTCTGGGTGTTTGTAGAAAAATCTTCAGCAGAGTTGCCTAGGATTTTTACCTGTCCATTAAACTCACCTGTGCCATTGCTTTTTAAGGAGGTCTGTACGGTTAAACTGTCAGATATTCCATTGAGGGCTCCGTACGCCAAATTTTGGCTCATTCGGGCGTGAAGCAATTTGAAGGAGTCAAGCGCGGCCTGAGCAACAAAGGGGTTTAGAGTTATGTCGATTGACTCGACGACACCTGCATCCGATTCAATGGTATTGCCAGCAACGATTCTTGGAATAGCCATATCAGCTTGAGCGACTAAATTCGATGAAAACGAAATTAGTATAATAAAAATGGTATTTCGTGCCATATAAAGAGTCTTTCATCTAAATATATAAAAGACGATGGTCACATCAAAGTTGTAAGTGAGAAATTGTTCTAAGATGAAAAAGTACTTCGCCCTTCAAAAGCAGCTGCATGTCATGGCCATACGGCGGTCATCACATGCGGTTCAGGGGACGGATTGGTCCACGCGACGAGCACACCTGCCTCAAGACCAACAGCAGTGGGAAATCCTCCGGCACGACTTTCACTGGCGGTGATCAACGGCACAGGAGCGGGATCAACGGCTGCCCCTTGGGCATTCCATGACTGACCCATCCACGCGACGCCGCCTGTTCCGTTGGTTTCGAGCCACATCGCGTAAAAGTATCCGCGTTGGTCTGTTGCCGAGGTTACTCGGCCCAATGGAGGGCTTTGGTGCAGGTCGTGCGGCGCGCCAAAGGCTACGGAACCTACTTCGCGCCACGCCAAACGCACGCGAGCAGTGTCCTCGGTAGCCGTGAACCAAACAGCTAATGTCCGCTCTGCATTTTGACTCAATGAGGCGCCGTTGACCGGGCATGCGGCTATTTCCCATCCGTCGCGCTGGAGCGGCCCAAGGTCCTGAAATGAACCAGAGGTGGGCTCAACGAGGATGCGATTGAAGTCACGGATTTCACCCGCCAGGCGGTCTCGGTAGACCAACTCCACTGGTCCGGAAGGATGAGCTAGCGTTGCCATCGGGCAGCATGTGCAGACTGAAGAGTCGAGCACAGTTTCCTCGGACCAAGGTCGATCTGACAGCCATCGCGCCAGGCGCACCTCCATCCGAGCAGTTGCGGGGTCGGGGTTCTCATCGAAGTCCCGTCCATCGAGCCATGCCAACGCAGCACCGCCATCGAAGGGCATCCATTGCGCAAAACCGTACTCGGCGACCGGCCCTGCTTTGTGGGGGCTGACCGGTTCGGACCACGACACGCCACTGTCGTCGCTCCGAACGGCCTGAATGGTGTACGCAAAGTCACCCCGCTCATCGAGGCGGAGCCAATGAGCGTAAGCGGCCCCATCGGGTCCAAAGGCCAACTGCGGGCGGTCCGCCCAATTGACCAACATGGCGCTGTCTTCTGCGATGGTTTGAGCTTCCCCCCACGAATCAACTTCCCAAGAACGTTGTATCAGCCGGTGGGTGGTATCGTTGCTTTGGACGTACAACACGGCGGGTGAACCGTTGGCCGTGGTGGTGAGGTGCGGGACCGCAGTTCTGTCACCTAAGTCTTGCACGAGCTGCAATTCAGAGGGACGGGTGCCGCAGCTGCACATCAACGCTGCCGCGACGACGACGTTAAGTAAGTTCTCTTTCAACGACACGTGTTTCATTGTACTCGGCACCCCCGAAGACCAAACACCAGATAAAAGGCAGCAGCAACAGCCCAGCTGGGTTGGCCGGCTTTGGTGAAAATCTTCCAACTGGCGATGAGAAGAACACCGATCAAAAGCAGAAGCACCGGGAAATAGGCTCCGGCCAAGGAGGCCCATGTGGTTGCGTCGAGCATTGACGCGTCCTTTTTTCCTTATTTCAAAATTTGCAATTGCTTCGTCGTTCGCGCGTCCGTCGTTTCGATTTGGAGTGTGTAAAATCCGGACGGAAGATCCAATGCGTGTTGCGCCCCCCTGCGGACCATGGGCCAGAAGGCCATTTCCTTTCCTGCCATATTGAACACGCGCACATCGGCCACGGATTCAGAACCAGACCAAGAGACCGTGACGCGGTCCATTGCGGGGTTGGGGTAGACGTCAAGAACAAGCTCGTTCACGTGTTCGGCCGTAGTGTTGACGTTGCCCATGTCTGCTCTCAGGCAGAATGCCCCTTCAGCAGACCATTCATAACCGGCATTGGTATAATGGTAGCCATCGAAACGGAGGTAATACTGCTCACCTTCCTCGCTATCGAATCCAACTTGAGACCAATACCACCCTTCGTCGAAGTTGATGTCATCGGAACAGGCCATGGGAACCAACTCACCACAATCTCCACGGTAGAGAGCCATTTGGCTGTCCCAAGCGAAATAATACACAAACGTTTCATCACCCTCCTGGCATTGGGAATGGGTGACAGTGTAAGAATTGCCGTCACCGGTCCAGCTGAACCAAACCGATCCGTCGTCAAATCCGTCGCCCCAGCATTCGGCGCCGAGCATATCAGCATCCATATTAGTGCCGATTCCGCTTGCCCCTTCCGTGTCATCGAAGGGTCCGATGAATCCGGGGGTGGATGCGGAGGTTGATTCGAACAGAGCTTCTATGTTTCGGGAGGCGGAGCACTCACTGTGTTCGGTCAATGGTTCGACACCGATTCCACCGATGCAGAACGTTCCCTGAGCAACGCCTTGCCAAGGATCACCTTCAAAGTGGTTGAAGCCGTCCGCCATCAGCCAATAATCGACGCCTTCTTCCGCTTTGAAATTCAGTACGGCGTGCCACCATCCCCACCAGGGCTGCATGTCGTCGTTGGCCGTTACCAATGTCAGGCTGTCGCATGTGCCGGCGTAAAGGGCCAACTGCGTGTCGTTGCTGTAGATGGCTGACCCGGGGCAATTCCACGTCATGATTTGGTAGGTGTGCCCATCCCCAGTGAATTTGAACCAAACGGATTGGTCTATGGTTGGTTCCGATTCTCCAGCCGCTACGTCAAACCAGTAATCAACCAAGTCTGCGGCCAATTCCTGTTCTCCTGTGGCTTCAAGGTTGGAGTGCGGGCCTACCGAGGTCTCAACGCCAATTTCAGCGGCGAACAATTCATTGATGTCAATCGCATCTGCACACAGGTCATTTTCCGGTTGTGCCCATGCGAGGAAAGGGAGCGATAGCGCCGCACATAAAAACAAGTTCTTCATTACGTAAGGGTTAAAGCCCCAATGTATTGACTTCTGCAACCAATCGCAAGCAAGCTTACGCTTCCGAACAGCGCACAAAAAAACCCCAAGCGGTTGCTTGGGGCTTCTTGAGAGTTGGAGGTCCGAAGCGGATTCGAACCGCTGTAGCAGCTTTTGCAGAGCTGAGCCTAGCCACTCGGCCATCGGACCATCAAAACCGACTCGCGCGCCGGGGTTGCAAATATACGAAAACGAACGTGCTGAGGTTACATCCAACCTTTGGGAAATGTACATTCGTACCATGAGCGCGAAGAAATACGTGGCCAACGTTTTGACGATGGGTAACTTGCTGAGTGGAGTGCTGGTCATTGTGGGTGTGTTCATATGGCCCTACGGCGCGTCGGTGCAAGGACACTTGGACGCTGAGCCTTTCTATGAGTACGGTGCGCTGGCCGAAGAGTGGCTCGGTTGGGGCATGTTGGCGCTGGCGGGCATATGGATGCTTGGGCAGCTGTTCGATTTGCTCGATGGCATCGCGGCTCGCTGGGCCGATTCTGATGGAGCCATGGGGACGCAGTTGGACAGCATCGCGGATGCGGTGAGCAGTGGTGTTACACCGGCCGTTGTCGGTGTGATGATGTTGCACGTATGGGCGCCGGCCATCCCGGCTCCGTTGAAATTTTTGCCGCTGACGATGGCCATGGCTGCGGCATACCGGCTGGCTCGATTCAACGTCGAAGCGGCAGCTGGACAGAGCACGTCAGGTTTCAGCGGCATGCCGGCCCCGGCCGGTGCGTTGTGGTGGATTGGCATTTTGCTTGTGGGCGCTCAATACGAGATGCAGGGCTCGTGGGGTATGTATGGTTTGGACGGCATATTCACGGTGCTGGTAGCGATTTTTATCGGGAGCACGCTGATCCCTTGGTGGATGGTGAGCCGACGGCACATGTTGGACCTAAAAGGGTGGGGTAAGAACCCCGGGTATGACCGCCGCCGAGCCATCTTTTTGGGGGCGATTGTAACCACGGGTGGAGTGTCAGCATTTTTTGGCCGTGCGCTCGGGTTGGGAATGCTCGTGGGGTTACTTTTGTACGCGTTAGGCGGAGCCTATATTCAAAAAACCAACCGATAGCTGACCATGAAATTCCGAGCTTCCATTGACATCATGCCTTTGCCTGCTTTGCTTGACCCCCAGGGGAAAGCCGTTTCGAGTAACATGAAGAACATCGGGTTGTCCTCCATTGATAACGTGCGCATTGGCAAGCACATTACCCTCGAGGTAGAAGCGGGAAGCCAAGCGGAAGCAGAGGAGCAGGTCAAAACCGCTTGCGAGAGGCTGCTGGCCAACCAGATTATGGAACAGTTTGAGTTCTGTGTGGAGGCCGTCGAGGCTGTCGCCTAAACGTTACAACAATCCTTGCGCGAGGAGTAGCGCGTAAAGCTCGGCCGGTAGAGGCATACCGCGAAAGACACAAATGCGGTCAAACGCGCTGATGCTGTCTTCTTTGTACAATCCGAACGTCCCCTCATCAAACGGATGGGGCCGAACCGTGTACACTAAATCCAAGGGGAACGAGCTGTCCCCAATGAATACTTGGAGCTCGTCTCCACGTACCTCCGCAGTGTACAGAATGGCATCGCTGAAGTGGGAATCGCCTTGAATCAGTTGGCCTTCCCGTACTGTATAGGCAAGGTCAAAGGCACTGGTTGAATAGCCAGTAAAAATTTTCTCTGGCTGTGTGGTCCACAGCACTTGCCCGCGCCAATCGCGCCCTTCTCGTACCACGCCATTTTCCGCGTGCAGGAGCATGTCGCTCCACATCATGCGGTCGTCCGGATAGACTTCAACCCGGGTTTGAGCGGAGGCAATCGCTGTGCCAACTAGTAGGACAGTGAAGGGCAGAAAGCGCATAATCGAAACTACGCTTTTCGCGTCAAACCTGCGCCAAAGCTTGATCCAAATCTGCGATTAAGTCCTCTGGCCGCTCGATGCCCACGCTGATGCGAATGAGCCCCTCCGAAATGCCGTATTGGGCCTTCACTTCCGGTGGTACTCCGGCGTGAGTCATGCTTGCGGGGTGTTCGGCCAACGATTCCGTGGACCCCAAACTTACCGCCAGTTGGAAATGCTTCAAGGCATTCAGTACCCGGAAGGCGCCCGCCCGTCCGCCGGTAACCTCAAAAGCGGCCATGGCCCCTCCACCGAGCATTTGCTCCTCAGCGATGGCCTTTTCGCCGTCAGGCAGATCCACGGACCAAGCGCTGATGAACCGCTGGACTTTGGGGTGGTTGCGGACGTGGGCAAAGACCTGTTCAGCTACGTCCTGCTGGTGCCGGACGCGAATGGCCAGAGTCTCCATGCTGCGCATGAGCATCCAGCACGTGTTGGGATCGGCCATACCTCCGAGGAAATGCCGGTATTCGCGAATTCGTGCCACGGCGTCGGTCTTGCCGCTCGCTGCACCGGCGATGAGATCGCTGTGCCCGCCGATGTATTTCGTCGCCGAGTACACGAGCACGTCAGCGCCATGCTCCAAGGGCCGCTGGAGGATGGGACCGAGGTAGGTGTTGTCAACCCCGACAATCATACGGTGATCCTCTGATTCGTGTTGCCGCGCCCAGTCGGCTGCTGTGCGGATGCGGTGGATCTGCATGGTGGGGTTGGCCGGAGTTTCCAAGTAGATCATCCCGGGCTTGCGTCCACCCTCGCGTTCCAGGATGGCATCCAAGTGATCGAGTTGGTCCACTTCGACGACGTTCACCCCTATGCCGGGTAGGATTTCGCGGATGAAATGCTCTGATCCGCCGTATAAAGGGGGGCAAAACCACAGGGGTCGGTCGGCACTTGTCCACGCCAAAAATGTGGTGGTAATTGCTGCCATGCCGCTCGCAAAAAATGCCGCATCCTCCGATTCATCCCAGGCCGATAAACGCTGTTCGGCAGCGCTGAGCGTGGGGTTGCTCAGGCGGCTGTAGATGGCGTTGGTGCTTTTGGGGGAAGCAGCACCGGGAACGCCGTAGGCGGTTTCCATATGGGCTGCGCCTTCTTCCGCTGAGGAGAACTTGAACGTGCTCGTGAGGTAGATGGGCGTCTTGATGGACCCTTCGTGGCTGGCCTGGTGGTAGCCGACGAATGGAGCGGTGGTTTCGCGGTGTGCCATGCCTTAAATTCATCAAAAATCCGGAATTTGGTACTTAGATGTTGCATTTGTGCTGTAAAAACAGAAAATAAAGTACGTTTGTATTGTGATGGATGTGTTGATCCGACTGAAACGAAACAAATGAAAAGCCCGCTTGACACCTTGGACCGCCGGCTGGTGGAATTGCTGCAAGCAAACGGTCGCGCTTCCATGCAAGAACTGAGCAACGAGACCGGCCTGAGTCGGTCAGCCGTGTTTACGAGGTTCCGGAGGTTAGAACATGACGGTGTGATCACCGGCTATGCCGCCCAAACGAACCGCCGTGCGCTGGGTCTTCAAATCCGAGCTTTTTGCAACGTCCAACTCAAGCAACATGACGCCCGTTTCCTCAAGGAATTCGAAGCGAACATCGGCGATTTCAAGGAAGTGCAGAGCTGTTATCACATCGCCGGAGCGTTTGACTACCTCATCGCTGTGGATGTGCCGGACATGGATGCCTATCATGAATTCATCTCCCACAAGCTCGCGGCGATGGACAATATCGGTACGGTGCAGAGTTCCTTCGTGATGAGCGAAGTGCTGGAGCGTTGATTCGGTCAGTCGCGGATGGCCGCAATGCCGGGCAACACCTTGCCTTCCAAACACTCCAACATGGCCCCGCCGCCGGTGCTCACGTAACTAACCTGGTCCGCAAGGCCCGCTTGGTTGATGGCGGCAACGGAATCCCCGCCTCCAATTAACGTGAAGGCGCCGCTGTCCGCAGTGGCCTTTGCCAAGGCGGCTGCGACAGCATTGGTTCCGTGTGCAAAGGCCGCCATCTCAAACACGCCCATGGGGCCGTTCCAGAGCACCGTATTGCTGGTCAGTACCGCATCGACAAAGTGCGCGGCGGTTTCGGGTCCAATGTCGAGGCCCATCCAATCTGCCGGGATTGCGTCTGTGGGAACGACCTGGGTGTTGGCATCTGGCGTAAACGCATCGGCGCACAACGTATCGGTCGGCAGGAGCAACTCCGTACCGCTGAATTGGGCCTTCTCGAGAATGGCCAAGGCATGGGCGTGCATCTCCGGCTCGACCAGGCTGTTGCCGATGGAGCCGCCTTGCGCTTGCACGAATGTGTAGGCCATGCCGCCGCCCACAATCAAGCGGTCCACGCGGCCGATGAGGTGTTTGATGATGACGAGTTTAGAGCTGACCTTGGCTCCACCGATGATGGCGGTTAAGGGCTTTTCGGGGTTGGCCAAGACCTTGTTCAAGGCATTGATTTCACCGGCGAGCAGCGTGCCAAATGCTTTGTCTTTCGGAAAAAACTTCGCAATGACGGTGGTAGATGCGTGGGCGCGGTGGGCCGTTCCAAATGCGTCGTTGATGTAGACGTCGCCGTTCTCGGCGAGTTGGCCTGCGAAGAACTCGTCACCGCCTTTCTCTTCCGGATGGAAGCGGAGGTTTTCCAACAGCGCGACTTCACCGGGTTTCAAGGACTGGGTCACGTTCAGCGCGGCGTCTTCCACGCAGTCGGAGGCAAACTTGACGGACTGGCCGAGCAACGCCTCGAGCCGGGGCAAGATGTACTTCAAGCTGAACTCCTCATTGCGGCCTTTTGGACGGCCGAGATGAGACATGAGCACGGCTGAACCTCCTTGCTCCAAGACGTATTGGATGGTTGGAAGTGCTGCGCGGATGCGCGTGTCATCGGTTACTTCTCGGGCTTCGTTCAGCGGGACGTTGAAGTCCACGCGGATCAAGGCGCGCTGGCCTTGGAGGTCGAGGTCGGTGAGATTCATACGTCGGCAAACAATTGTGCGAGGCCTACTTTTTCTTCCACGCGAGCAGCCAAATCAGCTATAGCCACGCGCTCTTGGGCCATGGTGTCCCGGTCTCGGATGGTGACCGCGTTGTCGGTAAGGGTATCGTGATCGACGGTGATGCAGAGCGGCGTGCCAATGGCGTCTTGCCGGCGGTAGCGGCGGCCAATAGCGTCCTTCTCGTCGTACTGCACGTTGTGGTTCAGTTTTAAAATGTTGAGTACGTCGCGCGCCTTTTCCGGCAAACCGTCTTTCTTCAACAATGGCAACACGGCCGCTTTCACCGGCGCCAACGGAGCTGGAATGTTCATGACGGTACGCTGCGATCCGTCTTCCAACGTCTCCTCGTTGTACGCCGCGCTCAACGTGGCGAGGAACATGCGGTCGAGGCCGATGGACGTCTCCACGACGAACGGCACATAGCTCTCTTGCGTCTCCGGGTCGAAGTAGCGGAGCTTGCGGCCGCTGTACTCCTCGTGCTGGTTCAAGTCAAAATCAGTGCGCGAGTGGATGCCTTCCAGTTCCTTAAAGCCCATCGGGAAGTTGAATTCGATGTCGGCTGCTGCGTCGGCGTAGTGCGCCAATTTGATGTGGTCATGGAAGCGGTGCACTTCATCGCCGAAGTCGAGGGCCTTATGCCACTTTAAGCGTGCCTCCTTCCAGTACTCGTACCACTCGCCTTGCGTGCCGGGCTTGACGAAGAATTGCATCTCCATTTGCTCGAATTCGCGCATGCGGAAAATGAACTGACGCGCGATGATTTCGTTTCGGAACGCCTTGCCGATTTGAGCAATGCCGAAGGGCAGCTTCATGCGGCCGCTCTTCTGCACGTTGAGGTAGTTGACGAAAATACCTTGGGCCGTTTCGGGCCGTAGGTAAATGATGCCGCTGTCTCCGCTTACGGCGCCCAGTTCGGTTTTGAACATGAGATTGAACTGGCGCACGTCGGTCCAATTGCGGCTTCCTGTGTCGGGGTCGGCAATTTCGAGGTCATCGATGAGGGCTTTGACGGCGGCTAAATCTTCGGCATCCATGGCGGCTTTGAAGCGGCTGTTGATACTGTCGATTTGGGCTTGCCGGTCGAGGATGCGGCCGTTGGTGCTGCGGAACTGCGCTTCGTCAAAAGCGTCTCCGAAACGCTTTGCGGCCTTCACAACGTCCTTGTTGATTTTCGCCTCGATCTTGGCAACGTGGTCCTCGATTAAAACGTCCGCGCGGTAGCGCTTCTTGCTGTCCTTGTTATCAATGAGCGGAT
>CALGDB010000100.1 GCA_937884175.1 uncultured Flavobacteriales bacterium | reverse complement strand
TCTGGAGAGGTCATGGCTGCCGATCCGAGATTTGTGGATTAAGCGGCAGGATTCAAGGCATGAAAAACCAATGTGCCGGCTTGGGCGTTCCCCACACGAACCAAACGTTTGATAAATCCCAGCGTCCAACCCCAAATTCCACGCAGGCGAAGTCGGGTCCTGCCTTAACTTCGTGCTGGCGGTTCCACAACACCCGCCAGTGTACACATGACGTATCAGAAACTGAACAACTGGACAGGTTGGGGCGTGTGGTTCTTGGCCACCATCGTCTACCTGTCGACCATTGAACCTACAGCGAGTTTTTGGGACTGCGGCGAATTTATTGCCTCGGCGTTCAAGCTCGAAGTTGGCCACCCTCCTGGGGCTCCCTTCTTCATGCTCCTCGCTCGTTTCCTGATGATCTTCGCCACGCCGGAGACGGCCGCTGTCTTCGCCAATTCGCTCTCCGCTCTCAGTAGTTCCTTCACTATTTTGTTCCTCTTCTGGAGCATTACGCACTTGGCGAAGAAGATGATTGCTGACCCTTCCGGAGAAGCAAGCACCGCCGAACGCTGGGCGGTCATGGGAGCGGGCGCCGTTGGAGCGTTGGCGTACACGTTCAGCGATAGCTTTTGGTTCTCGGCGGTGGAAGGTGAGGTATATGCGTTGTCTTCTTTGTTTACGGCGCTCGTGTTTTGGGCCATTTTGAAATGGGAAAACGTGGCCGATCAGCCCGGACACTTGCGATGGATCCTTGTCATTGCTTACCTGATGGGACTGTCCATTGGCGTCCACTTGCTTAATTTGCTGGCCATTCCGGCCATTGCGTTAGTTTATTATTTCAAGAAATACGATTTTTCGTGGAAGGGATTGGGGATCACCACCTTCGTCGCAGTGGCGTTGTTGGGCTTTGTCCAAGAAGGTATGATCAAAGGTGTGGTCAACCTCGCGGGCAAGTTTGAATTGTTCTTCGTCAATGAAATGGGCTTCGGGTTCAACTCCGGGGTCTTGGCCTACGCCCTCTTGCTGATTGCTTTTCTCACTGCTACGGTGTGGTGGACGCATGAGAAAGGCTGGTGGGCTGCGAATACGTTCGTCCTGGGCATGACATTTGTTTTGATCGGGTATTCGACGTTCGCAGTCATCGTCATTCGAAGTGCCGCCAATCCACCCATGGATGAAAACAACCCAGAGGATTTGTTTGCTCTGTTGGCGTATTTGAACCGCGAGCAGTACGGTTCTCGTCCATTGGCGACGGGAGAATACTGGGGCTCACCGGTTGATCAGGAAAAGCCATACGAAGACGGTTCGCCATCGTATGTCAAGAGTTTCAGCATCATCGAAGATAAAGGCCGGGATGTGCGGGTGAAATCCTTCCGAACCGAGGGGGGCGCTTTGGCGTGGATGGAGGAAAACGGTACCAAGCGGATGCGCATTGAGGAAGAATACGTCGACAGCGGGGAGAAGCGCGGAAGTGTGGCCAATTACGACAGCCGGTTCACTATGGTGTTCCCGCGCATGTGGAGCGGCCAAGCCAACCATAAACGCGCCTACAAGCAATGGAGTAACTACAAAGGATTCAACGAAGAAGTTGGATTCACGAGCCCTTTGAATGACGCGCCCATGGGTTTGGCAGCCTTCGAACGGCACATCCAAGAAGACTACCTCCAATCGGGCATGTCGAAAGCAGAGCTCACCCGCGCTTTCAACGCCTTGTTTCGAACCTACAACCGCAGGTTTGAGGAGAATTTTGAAATTGCATCTGAAGGCGAAATGTTGGTGAAAGACGGTCAATCTGGGCGCATGCAACGCGCCCCGCTGAATTCCGACGAAATCGTATCCACCCTTTCCCAAATCATTGCCGAGGACCTGAAATCAGGAATCACTCGGGGCAAGTCATACGTTCAACGCCTCGAACGGGAGCGAAATGACTTGGAAGGTCAGATTCGGATGGCCACACGACGCGCTAATCAAACCGGTTCAGCTGAGGACATTCGAGCCGTGCGTCAATTGCAGGGCATGCTGGATCGCGTCGAAGGGGAATTGACGCCGAGCATGGCCGAAAATTTACGCTATTTCAAGGATTATCAAATGGGCTGGATGTACTTCCGCTACTTTCTCTGGAACTTTGTGGGTCGACAAAATGACATCCAAGGCCACGGGGATTTTTTGGATGGAAACTGGCTCAGCGGAATCAAGGCGATAGACGCCGAGCGACTTGGAAATCAAGAGCTGCTCACCGGACAACAGGTCGCCAACAAGGGTTATAACCGGTTCTATTATTTGCCCCTTCTGCTCGGACTCATTGGCCTGTTGTTTCATGCCTTCCGGGATCCGAAGCAATTCTTGGTGGTCACTGCTTTATTCGTTTTGACAGGCATCGCGATTGTGGTTTACCTCAATCAGTATCCCTACCAACCGCGCGAACGTGATTACGCCTTTGTCGGCTCGTTCTACGCCTTTGCCATTTGGATTGGATTGGGTGCTTATGCGCTCTTCGATTGGTCGCGGAAGCTCCAAGCCGGAGACGCGGTCAAGGCGCTTGGCACAGCTGGAGCCGTTGCCGCAGTTTTATTTGGTCTGGAAGCGGCGACGTCGGGGAACCACGCGATGAGCTGGACCATTGGATTCATGACACTGGTGGCTGGATTGGTGGTCGGATTGGCACTGTTGTTCAATCGCCTTGGATTGAAAGAGCCGCTGCGGGCGCAGGTGATGGTGCTTCTCCCCTTGATT
>CALGDB010000099.1 GCA_937884175.1 uncultured Flavobacteriales bacterium | reverse complement strand
GTACAGTCACCACGTTAGTCAGCACCTCGACCGTTCCGCCTTTCACTGCGAAACGCTCTTCTTTCCCGCCTGTACGCACCAACACTTCGCCAGTCTGCAACGTAGTAATCAAGGCCGCGTGGCGGTCCATGATGCCCATGCTTCCGTCCGAACCTGGCAGGCCCACGTACTCAGCTTCTCCGCTGAACAAGGTGGCGTCGGGGGTGAGGATGTGTACCGTCATGGTCGCGCTGTGATTAGGCCTCAGCCATCATTTTCTCACCGGCCTCAATCACTTCTTCGATGGTGCCCTTCAAGTTGAAGGCCGCCTCTGGGAGGTGATCCAATTCGCCGCTCAAGATGCGGTTGAAGCCTTTGATGGTGTCTTCGATGCTCACCAACGCGCCCTGCAATCCGGTGAACTGCTCGGCTACGTGGAACGGCTGCGACAAGAATCGGCTGATGCGGCGAGCGCGGTAGACCGTCTGCTTGTCCTCTTCAGACAATTCGTCCATACCCAAGATCGCGATGATATCCTGCAACTCCTTGTAGCGCTGCAAGGTCTCCTTCACATCTTGTGCGCACTTGTAGTGCTCTTCACCGACTACTTCAGGGGTCAAGATTCGAGATGTTGAATCCAACGGGTCCACCGCGGGGTAGATACCGAGGGAGGCAATCTTACGGGACAATACCGTGGTCGCGTCCAAGTGGGCAAACGTCGTTGCTGGTGCCGGGTCAGTCAAGTCATCCGCAGGTACGTATACCGCCTGTACCGATGTGATCGAACCGCGCTTGGTTGAAGTGATGCGTTCCTGCATCGCGCCCATTTCCGTTGCGAGGGTGGGCTGGTAACCTACCGCCGATGGCATACGACCGAGCAGGGCTGATACCTCAGAACCTGCCTGCGTGAATCGGAAGATGTTGTCAATGAAGAACAGAATGTCACGGCCTCCAGACTCCTCGTCTCCATCACGGAAGTACTCCGCAACCGTCAAACCGGATAACGCAACACGTGCGCGTGCTCCGGGAGGTTCGTTCATCTGACCGAACACCAAGGTCGCCTGCGACTGCGCCAACTCGTTGGTGTCGACTTTGGTCAAGTCCCAACCGCCAGCTTCCATGCTCTCTTCAAATTCCTTACCGTACTTGATAACGCCCGATTCGATCATCTCACGCAACAAGTCGTTTCCTTCACGGGTACGCTCACCTACGCCGGCAAAAACCGAGATGCCTTCGTATCCCTTCGCGATGTTGTTGATCAATTCCATGATCAAAACCGTCTTACCTACACCAGCACCTCCGAACAGCCCAATCTTACCACCCTTAGCGTAAGGCTCAATCAAGTCGATGACCTTAATCCCGGTGAACAGGACTTCGGTAGCTGTACTCAAGTCCTCGAACCTAGGCGCCTCCTGGTGAATCTCACGTCCGTTGGTCTTATCTGTGGCACCAATGCCGTCAATGGCGTCCCCCACAACATTGAACAAGCGGCCCTTGATCTGCTCACCTGTCGGCATCGTGATACCGCGGCCAGTGGCCGTCACCTTCATGCCTCGTGAAAGGCCCTCTGTAGAGTCCATGGAGATGGCACGCACGGTGTCTTCGCCGATGTGCTTCTGGGTTTCGAGGATCAGGTCCCCACCATCTCGCTCGATGGTGAGGGCGTCCAAAATTTTGGGGAGGGCAACTCCCTGCGGAAAACTTACATCGACAACCGGTCCGATGACCTGGGCTATGGTTCCTTGTTGAGGCATGTGCGAGTGGGCGATTTCGCCAATTAAATTCGGCGCAAAAGTACAAGGAAATCCGTGATATTACCAACCTATCTTTGCAAAAGTGAAAGTCTATTTCAACGCAGGCGATTTTTCGACGGAAGTCCCGGTGGTATTGACCATTGGAACCTTTGATGGGGTCCATGTAGGGCACCGCGCTGTGCTTGATTTGTTGAAAACTCGTGCGGCAGAATTGAACGGCGAATCGGTGCTGCTGACCTTCCAACCCCACCCCCGAACGGTCCTTCATCCCGAGCACCACCATTTGCAATTGCTCAATACTATTGAGGAGCGCAAGGCATTGCTCGAGCAAGCGGGGCTCGACCACCTGATTATTCACCCCTTTACTGAGGAGCTCTCGCGTATGACGCCGCTGGAATACGTGCGAGAGCTTTTTTCGGAAGGCATCGGGCCTTCCGTCGTCATCGTCGGGTACGACCACCGGTTTGGCCGCAACCGAGAAGGGTCGTTTGAGAGTTTGACGAACCTGGGCACGGTGTTCGGCTTCGAGGTCGAAGAGTTGCCCGCGCACACCGTGAAAGACACCCGAGTAAGCTCCACCAAAATCCGTGAAGCCATAGCCGCCGGTGATGTTGCCCGTGCTCGCCAGTGGCTGGGCCACCCCTACCCATTCAGCGGTCGCGTAGTTCGCGGAGAACAGCTGGGCCGGAAACTTGGTTTCCCTACGGCCAACCTCGAAAGCGAAGAACCGCTGAAACGCTTGCCTGGACGGGGGGTCTATGCGGTGTGGGCGCGCATCGCCGGGACGGGCAACTGGCAACCGGCCATGGTCAACATGGGCACCCGACCAACCGTGCAGGACGATGGCATCACCGAAACCATGGAAGTTCACCTGCTGGAAGGTGGCCGCCAGTGTTACGATGAAACGATGGAACTGCAGTTCATGGCCCGCCTTCGGGATGAAATGATGTTTGAAGGCTTGAAGGCGCTCCAAGACCAGCTGCAACAGGATGCCCAAAAGGCGCGTTCTATCTTAGCAACTGAGCCTGTTCCGGCACCATGATTCGACCCCTAATTACTTCCCTTGTGATGCTCATTCTCTCCTGCTGGGGAGCCGAGGCTACTGCACAATCCGTGGATTGGCAGGCTGCTCCCGTGTACACGAGCATCGAAAGCGCCCGAGCGGCAAGGGCAGCTGGCCAACCGGTGTACCGCATTGATTTAACCAAAAAACGCCTCCGCAGTTTGCCGACGGAATTGATCGAGTGGACTGAATTGCGGGAGATCGTCTTGGATCGTAACAAGCTCACCCGCATCGATGAAGACCTGTCAAGCTGGGCATTCCTCGAACGGTTTTCGGCTGTGTCCAACGCGCTTGAGGCCTTCCCTGCATCGGCCATGGCATGGACCGGATTGAAGGAGTTGGATTTAGGCGACAACGCCATTGATTCGATTCCCTTGGACATCGACCAACTGAGCGGTTTGCACACCTTGAGCCTGTGGTCCAATATCATCGCGCATTACCCGGCTAGCTTGGGCGATTTGCGCAAACTCAAAACCCTCGACCTCGAGTACAACGATATGACGTTGGAGGAACAAGAACTGTTAAAATCATGGCTTCCGCTTTCGGTTTCCATCAACTTGTCGGCGCCGTGCCGGTGCGATTTCGATGAGTGATTCACCCCACACGTGGCACCAGTGGGCAGAACCCATGGCCGTCGCCCTGAACATCGCCTACACCCTCGGTTACCAGGCCGGCGAGGTGTGGGCGTTTCCGGTCGGTGGATTGGGCAGCGGCCTGTTTTTGGCCATCTGCTGGCAACGGCAATTGAAATTGGAGGCCTTCCTTTGGTTGTACTACATCGGCATGGCTGTGTACGGCGCATGGGCCGTGCAGTCCGCTTGGCCCGACCCGCTTCCCACAGCTTCGCTTGAAGCGCATGCACTGTCGATTGGTTTGGGCTTGATTGCGTGGTGGGCACTCGGTCGGTTTTTCAAAGGCAAAAGCTGGAGGCCCCGCCTCGATGCATTCACGACGGTCGGAAGTTTGGTCGCGACCTATTGGATGCTGCAATTCGTCCATGCCAATTGGCTGTACTGGATTGTTGTAAACGCCGTATCCGTTTTTCTGTACGCCAGCAGAGGGCTCAAATGGGGCACCGGATTGTTCGTTCTCTACACCCTACTCGCCCTCGAGGGGTGGTTCAATTTCATTCCGCACCTGTGAACGCATCGGCCGTTATCCGCATCGCCATCACCGGCGTCGAATCGACAGGAAAGACGACCTTGACCGAGGCGCTCAGTGCACGTTTGGGTGGCGTAGCCGTTCGGGAATGCGCGCGCTACAATGCCGAAGTCATTGCCGGAAAAGCGACGTTGGCAACGTTGGAGCAACTGGCTGATGCGCAAGCCGAGGCATGTGAGGTAGCGGTACATCAAGCAGGCGCAACAGGCGCAGCATGCGTGGTTTCCGATACCGATGCGCTGATGCTCAGGTTGTGGGGCGAACATGCCTTTGACCGGGCGCCTGCCGGGTTGGAACGGCTCGAGGCCTGGCCCGATCTGACCTTGCTTTGTGCCCCAACCATTCCATGGGAGGTCGACCCGCTCCGGTCGATGCCTCGCCTCGAGGATCGCTTGGCCCTGCACGCGGCCTATGCTGAGGCAGTAGCCGTATTGCCCGCACACGCCATCATCGACTCGACAGCGCATGAAAAAAGGCTCGACCAAGCGGTGCGAGCCTTTCAAAATTATGTGGTCAACCGCGGTTAGCGGATGATGAACTTCACGGGGATGGTGTACTGCACGCTCACCGCCTTGCCGCGCTGTTCGCCAGGCTCGAAGGTGGGCAAGCTTTCGACCACGCGGATCGCTTCGGCGTCCAAGCGAGAATCAACTTCACGCAACACACGGACGTCCTTCACTTTGCCGTCCTTGCCGACTACGAAGTAAACGAAGACGGTTCCCTGAATCCCGGCATCCTTCGCAATCGGGGGATACTTGGTGTTCTTGGAAACGTACTTGATGATTTCCAACTGAGTGCACTGGTGGCGTTCGTCGCCGCGCAGCTTTTTGCAGTCGCCCATCGCCGGCATGTTCTCTACGATCATAAACGGGACGTCCTCTTCCTCCTCCTCGTAATCGATGAATTCGATTTCGGTATCCTCATCGAGTTCGATGTCCTCGATTTCCAACTCCTCCTCAATTTCTTCCTCGTCGTCAACAATCTCAATCACCGTTGTTTGCTGAGGGGGCGGAGGGGGCGGTGGTGGCTGGACAACGTTCACTGGAATCTCTTCATCTTCGAGAAGATCGGCTTCGAAGTCGATGGCTCGCGTGATGGCCACATCGTATGATGTCCACGCCAATGCACTGAGCAACAGCGAAAGCGAGGCCACAAAACCGATGGCTTTCCACGCGCCGCGCTTGTTTTCCAAGTTCGCTTCAGGAGTTTTTCTGCTGAGCATGAGTCGAGTAATTGGGCCTCGAAATTACGTCAAGAAACGTATACCAAGGCAGTTTTATCGTGTTAACCTTCGGTCGTCAGTTCCAGCAGCCATAAATGCCTCGAAAAGCCCCCCGTCCAGCGAGCACACCCGCACCATCGGCGAGGATATCGCCCCAGCTGGCCTCTCGGCTAACGAACCACACATCCTGTGCAAATTCTAGGCCAATTCCGTACAGCACGAGGGCCAATCCTGCGTACCATTTGTACTTTCGGATGGTCCCCGTTTTGCCCAAAGCGACGAACACACTGGAGGACAGCACCGCGAACATCACCAAGTGAATGGCTTTGTCCGCATGCAGCAAATCCAGCAGGGTTTCTTGAGGGAGGTCGGTCCCGGGAATCGCGTGCAGGCCCAAAATCAGCAACGCCCACGTCAAGGGCATAACCACGTGCCGAAGCTGAACCTCTCGGCTGATGCCGGTATCGTTGAGGTCGCCTCGCATGGTCGATTAGCCAATCAGTTCGGCGTACCCCTCGTGGGAGAGCAATGACGCTGCTTCATCGGGGTTTTCGACGCGCATTTTGATGATCCATCCGTCCCCATACGGATCGCTGTTCACCGACTCCGGGGCATCCTCGAGGGCTTCGTTGAATTCAATCACTTCCCCAGCCACTGGAGCAAACATGTCGCTAACCGTCTTGACGGCTTCAATGGTCCCAAACACCTCATCCGCAGCCACTGACTCATCGACGGTATCGACTTCGATGAATACAATGTCACCAAGTTCGCCTTGCGCGTAATCGGTAATTCCAATAGTGGCAACGTCGCCTTCTAAGCGCACCCACTCGTGCTCCTTGGTGTAACGAAGATCGTTCGGGATGTTCATGACTTATTGATTCAAGTTGAAGCGCAAAGCTACTCCAGAACGGATATTCGACGTAGCAAATGAAGTCGAGATATACGGGTTTGTAATCTGATGGTCGTAGAACGCCCGGATCGTCAATTTGTCCGATACTTCGAGGTCTGCCGACATCTTGATCGAGACGAGTTTTTGACCCGCCGTCACCTGGTTTTGGCGCTCCTCCATCTTGCGAATGATGGTGCGGTTATCCCGCACGTTGACGTCCGCGCGCAGCACGAGGTCCGTTTCCTTCAGCATCTTGACCGGCAGCTTGCCGTAGGTCTTGATGAACGGATTGGGCACGTCCTTGAATTTGTATCCAAATCCAATGACCAATCCCTCACTCTTCGTCTCCGTGATCTGGTAATTGGTCAAGCCGAAGGCCACGTTGCGGTCCCGCTTGAGTTCCACTTTGATTTGCGGCTCGTTTTCCCCCTCGGTCCTGATGGTCATGTCCACCCCAATCAGCGGCGACAGCTGCTCGCTCAAACTCACGACGTTGAACTGGCGCTCCGAAATGTAGTTGCCAAATTCGCTTTGGTCGATGGCCGTCGGTAGCCCGTTTGCGTCCTCCGCGTAGTTGAGGTTGGTCACGTAATTCGTGGTGAGGGTCGAGCGGTAGCTGTGGTTCAAATTGAACCGCTTGAAGTACTGCTTGAAGAACTCGTTCTTCGTCAAACCATCATAGCTCACCCGCCAGTTCGGCGCGACCGGAGTGTTGAATACGTCAAGTGGCACCTCCTTCGGATCGATGCCCAAATACGCAGCTACAAACGCCGGGATGGTCACGTCTTGGCTCGTGCCGCCGAAGCCCTCGTAATAGCCCGTGTTCTCCGGCTCGTCCAACTGATACGTCACCGCATTCAAGCGTTCCGAAACCAGGATTCGGTGGGTCTTAATGAAGTCATCCCACAGTTGCGAATTGAATTCATCTTCCACGTCGTCCTCTACAAATGCGGTGTTCCAGCTCATCACGGTCGCAGAGAACTGTCCCGTTTCATTCGGGGAATCATACACGAATTCGTTCAACACCTCATCGAAGCGGAAGAAACTCGTGTAGTTCTGGCTGATGTTGCGGTTGGCGGTCAATTCAATTTTTAAGTGCTTGATGGGCTCCAAATTGGCACGCACGTTGAATTGCTCTTGGTACGTCTGGTTGTACTGTTGGTTCTGCAGGGGAAGTTGAACCAACCAACCGCTTTGTGCCGCTTCGGTGGCAAAATCACGCACCTGCATGCCTTGCCAGTTCGTGTTCTGGTGGCCCAGTACAAACAGCGCTCCGGGCGCAAGCAACTGTTCATCCATGCCGACAAAGCGGGCGCTGCGATCGTAGCCCGGCAGGAGCATGCCCTCGTTGCGAGAGAATGTTCCCGACACGTTTTGGACGCTCGCAATCAACCGAACAAGGGTGGCGAGCGGGTTGATTTTGAGCTTGATTTTTTCCTCCTCTTCCGCATTGCCAAACCCGTCCCGGTCCTCGTTCCGAATGTCATTGCGCGTGGGGGCGCGGCGCGGCGGATTCAACAGATCCTTCACCCCGGGAATCTTTTTGTAGAGGTTGGCAAAATTGGCCTGCGCATTCAAGCTCAGGTTGCGTGAATTCTGAATCGTCGCACCCAGGCTATCCTGCGAGAACGGCGCTCGGTCCCAGCGGTATGATCCTTGGTATCGAATGTCACTCGAGATGAAGTTGACAAGGGGCAATTTATCGAAGGGCAGCTTGTACGTGCCGGTGACGTTGTGGTTGTAGGTGGTGATTTCACCTGCGTTTTGCAAGTTGATCAAAACCGAATCCTTGTACGCCTGGAACGCATCCGCATCCTCTCGGTTAATTTCTCCAGCAGGCTCACCCACGAGTGCCTGGGCCTGGCCGTTGTAATCAAATTTCAGGGCCTTGGTCAAATCATACTTCAGCGCATAGTTGCGCGACCACTGCCACGTCTTCATGACTTGAGTATTGATCAGCAGGTCCGTCTCGATCCCCAGCAACTCCTCTGTATTGTTGCGCACACGGCTGGTCTCGTAGATGCGGTTCATCTGCGTTCCGACCGTGAATTGCTTCGGGAACAGGTAAAAATTGAAGTCCGAGAGCCATTTCAACGCTTCGACCTTCCGAATGAAGCCGATCTTTTTAAAGGGCATGAAATTCTTGGGCGAATGCGAGAAGTTGTAATTCAAGCCGCCTCGGAATTCCCGGTTGATCTGGTACTCGGTATTCACATCGCGGTTGAAGGCTTCGATGTAGCTGAAGTTGGCCGAGAAGTTCCCAGGGTCGAAGAGCTTCAGCAGGCCGAATCCTGAGCCGCCGCCGCGTCCGGTACTACCGCCGCGTGCTGATCCGCCACCCCGGGCAGAACCGCCGCCACGTGCAGATCCCATGTCGACATTCGAGTCCAGGGCTCCGCTGTCTTTACCGCCGTCCTTACCGCCTTTGTCGTCCCCTCTTCGTCCTCCAGCACCGGCTCCACCGCGGTCCCGGTTGCGGTCGCGTGAACCGCCCGAGCCGAACTGCGGGTCGATTTTGATGTTCGAGAAGTTGATCGACTTCAATTGATTGACCGTCTGGGCATTGTTCTGTCGCTCTTCGGAGAGTCCCTGCTGTTCAGCCATCTCAATGTCCGGAGACAACGGGTCGAATTGGGGCGTCGACACTTCCTTGGAATACCCGAGGTACATCGGAAGGGTCACCCCCAGTTTCTTCGGCAACAACTTGCCCAGCTGCAAGGTGCCCGACGCGTCAATGGCTTGGATGGTCTCCCGCTGGCGTTCTTGAATGCGCTGCTCCAATCCACCAAACCCGGGCGTGGACATGTTCGCAGCCACGCTGACGTTTCCGAGGTCGGCCAGCTTCGCATTCATCTGTGCCGTCACTGCCCAGCCGCCTTTTTGGTTGAAGTCGGCGAGGCGCATTTCGTTCACCCACACCACACTGCACTTGTCCAAGCCATCGTCGTCAGAATCGAAGACGTTATCGTCTTTGTCCGGATTGCGCACACCGACCATGACCATGACCACGTTGGCCAAGTTGGGGTTGCCCTTCACTGCGAGGCGCGCATTGTATTCGGAGTCGAGCCCTTCATACTCCTCGAACAGCGGGTAGCCCGCAGGCCGCTCAATTTTGAGGTTTTGCAGCTTGCGGAACTCGATGTCGATGTTATTCTCAGCTGGCCAAATGAGGTCTTCGTCCCCGGTGTTCCAGGGCGTGACCTTCATCGGAATTTCGTATTCGTAGTAGTTGTTTTCGAAGTCGTTGCCCAAGCGAATGAAGCACGTCAGGTCGTCGTCGTTGAGCGGCGTTCCATCCGGCCCCGCCTCCGCGTGCACATACATCCGCAGGCGTTTGTACATCCGCATGTCAAAATTGATGTTGCGGTACGCTCCACGGGCATCCCCATCTTTCAGCCCGCACACGGCCATTTCGAGGGATTGCTCATTTAACCGGCGCTGGTTCGCCGTTCCCACGTCGATTTCCCGAATGATGCCCGGAGGGGTCACGTACGGAACCGGCTCGCGGTTGCCGTTTTCTTCGATGTTCACGGCACTGATGGCAAACGAAGTCGAGGACGGATCATCCGGCTCCACCTCCTGCGGGCCGGCCAACGATTCGAGATACCGGCGCCATTCGCCACGGATCAATTCCAGGCGCGCAAAACGCAACGTCACCGGCTCCGACCACCCCTTCATGAACATACGGATGAACCGGATTGACCGGAAATCCGTGATGCCGCCCACGCGGTTGTCGAATTCCCGGACCGGAATCTTGAACTGGTACCAACGGATGGTGCGGTCTTGGTCGTCCGCGGTTGTTACGACCTGTTCAAACGTATCCGTGATGTAGTTGCTGCCAATGTTGTATTCCCCCAGGTCTTGTGGACGCAAGGAGACCTTGTACTGGAAGTAACTCTCGATGGTCGAGAGGGTGATGTCCTGGTTGATGTCCTCCGTGTTGGGGATGGTCGTGGAGGTGATGGGGTACCCGTTTGGAGAGCCTGTGTTGGAGTTGTTCTCGTACCCGTTGAACCGCTCGTACCGCTGAAGGATGGTCTCTTCGTTGGCCTGGGCCTCGGGATCACGGAAGTACCGGAAATTATCCGCAGACGGGTCGCTAACAATGTCCGCATAGGCGTCGGGCGTCACCCAATCGGCAATGTCCGAAAGCCATTCGGAGAAGAACCCTTGCTCCTCGGCATCAGGCAGTCCATCGAGGCCGACGTCTTGCAGTTCATAATCACCCGAGGTATTGTCAAACGCATTGACTACGTTGAACGTCGTGGGATCCGGATACACCCCCCAGACACCTTCCAGCGTGGGCAGATCTGGATTGTTAGCCGACGGCAGTCCGTTCTCATACGACAGCTGGCTATCGTTCAAAACGTCCTCCGAAACGTTTCCAAGATTGATGTAGAAGTCGCCTCCGGTGAGGTTTTCCGAATCCTCATTGAACGGATCCATCAACCAGAACTGAAGGTATTCGATGTTGGCCATCTCAAAGTCCGTGGTCGTCAACGCACGCTGGATACCGCCCCAACGGCTGCTCGGGTCGGCCAACGCCCCTTCCGCGGTCAAACCAGCGGAAATGCCTCCTGCACCCTCGGGAATCTCGTAGTTGTACTGCCCCCGCTCTTCCGGCCGGAAGGTCAAATCGAGGGTCGGAATGTTGGGTGGTGTGCCGGTGGGCAATTCCCGATTTGGGAATACCTCGCCTTCGAGGACTTCCCGTGTGCGGTGGTCACTCTTGATCTCGGCACTGACCTGTCCGTCCTGCAAACCCGATCCCCGGAAGAACTGTGGATCCACCGTGTACCAGCTCAATGCCGCCCGGTTGTAGTTGTAAATTAGGCTGTCCTCTAAGTTACCCTCTGGGAAGAGGTTGGGCTGGAGTTTAGGCGTCGAAGCCAAGAACCACCGGTTCACCGAACGAATGTCGATGGCGGATTGGCTGCCTTCGAAATCATCGATGTACGCGTTTCCATCCTGACCAATGGCACGACTATGGCCTGGAATCAGGTATGCTGCTTCCGCAGCGATGTCGATGCTGGAAGCCACACTGGTTTCGTAAAACGGCAGGGCGTCCACCAAATCGGTCAGAAATTGACTGTTTGACTGGTAGCTGAAGTCAGTGCCGACGATGGAGTTGTTGACCGGTTCGTTTCCGATGTTGACCTTTTGGGTCAGCGGACGCTCGCGGAGATTGAGCAGCGTAGCACCCATGTTGAAGCGGTCCCCAATGGCATAGTCGAACCGCGTCCCCATCATGGTTTTCGTCTGGATACTGAAGAGCGAATTGCTCTCTAGCGAGACCCTGATGTTGCGGCCTGATTCGAGGAGTCCATCATTGATGATACGCACCCGGCCCAATTGGTAATCGACCGTGTAGTCCTGGTTCTCGATCAAACGAACCCCGCCGGCCGTGACCGAGACCGATCCTTCCGGGATGTTCATGGCCTGCAGGGCAATCTCACTGCTTGTCTGGCTTTGGAACTCCCCTTTGATGCTAAAGCGGTTGAGCGATGGGATTTGCTGCGCCGCTGTTTTGGTGCTGTCATAGAGCGGCTGGAATACGATGCTTTCGATCAGGTTGGCAGCGAGGTCAGGATCTTCCACACGCTCCTGAATCTCATCGGCCAAGTTGGAACCGAACGGTTCTGCCGAAGGGAAAAAGATTCGGCCGTTCTGGCTGTGAATGGTCCCGCCCATGGTGGCCGCGTTATCGACGAAGTCAAAGACCCCGTCAGGCTGCGTCATTCCGTTGATGTCCAGCCGATCCATCCCCAGCAATTGAATGAGCAGGGTCCCGTCAAGCGGGTTGCGCGGGATGTAATTCAAGTCGACCCCGGTTGCCGGATCGTTGTACCAAATGTTGAGGCGGAAGTTCTCTTCACTCAACCCAAACGCCTGCATGGAGTAGACGTTCTTCATCATGATTTTCCAGAGCGGCGCCTGGTCACCGTTGCTCAAGCGAAGCTGCGTAATACTCGACTTCAGCATTTTCAACATGAGTGCATCCGGGGCGGTATAGCCATCTTGCGAAATGGTCCCCACCTGGTAGGTCTCTCCACCCAAGGTGTATTCGTAGGCGACCGCCAGCACCTCCGCGTTATTCAAGGCCTGCCGCAGCGAGATGAAACCCAAGCGAGCGTTGTAGGTAAATTCCGTCGGCGCCAGCTTTCGGGCATTTCCGACGCGCTCGTAGTGAATGCCTTGGGTCAAACCCAAATTCATGCTGGCGATGGCGCTGTTGGCACCGGTAAATCCAAGCACGTTGGGATTGCTGACCATCATGTCGAACAGCTGGTTGTTCGCGTTCGTGGGGTTCCGTTGCAGCGTGACGGAATCTCCGACTAAGGTTTCAACCGGCAAATTGGATGAAACGTAGTCCGGGTGCTCACCGAGGTCGGTAAATCCAATGACGTTCCGGACGTCTTGGGTGTTGGCCTGCATATTGACCACCCACACCTCGATGCGGGTGATGTTCACGCCCGAGTTGGGCACCGGCAGGCTCCGCATCGCCACGTCGTATTGGTCGAGGAAGTACTGCGAGAGGAAGTAGTGCCGGTTGGCTTCGTAATCGTCAGCGCGGATGTTGAATTCCTGCGTTTGGGCGCCCCCTTCCACTTCAATCTCCCTGCGCTCACCCTTTTGCTGCGAAAACACCGTCGTGTTGTACAGACGTCCCCATTGGGTTTCCAACTTCACACCGAACAAGCTTTGGCTGCCGGTAATCAAGGTCCCAGGCAAGGGCATGGAGATGTGCCCAGCTTCAAAGTTTTTCAAAATGTCGTCCTCCTCACCCTGGAACCCGATGTTCATTTGGTTTTCAAAGTCGAACAGCGCTTCCGTATTGTAGTTGGTTCCGAGTTCGATTTTGTCGCCGATTTTTCCGCCAATGTTCAGCTGAATGCGCTGATCAAAATCAAACGTCGTGATGCGGCGCTGGCGTTCGGGGATTCGGGGGTTCTCGGTGTCGGAGATATTGATGCCAAAGGTGAGTTCCGCCGAGCCCTGCGGCTTGATTTCGATTTCGTTGCTTCCGAAAATCGTCTCAAACAGCTCGCTGTCCACCGTCAGTTTTGGAGCGAAGGCGCGTTCCGCTTGGTCATCTTCGGCTTGGAGGTCTGTCCAATATTCCGTCAGGTTACCGGTGATGTCGTAGTCGAGGTATTCGTCGAGCGTCAGATACGTCGAAGGCCGGTAAAGCAAGGTGTCGCCAATGCGTTGCTGGATGCTGTACAACCCGGTGGTTTCGTCGAAAACAATCTCGTAGTTGAAGTTCTCTGGCCATGCAAAATCGAAGCCTGCTGGGCTTTCCGTCGGGTTGAACTGGTCCTCCCCTCCGAAAGGGAAGGGTAAGATGATGGGCAGCGAGTCGTTCGCCGCATCCTCCGTGCCTTGAGCCCACACGCCTGAAAACAAAGAAAGCCCCAGGACAAAGGCAAAAATCTGCGCAAAACAGGGCCGCTCGGTCTCCATCACAACCGTTTCAGTGCGTGTTTGATCAGGTCCTCAACCGCAGTCATATCGGGCAAATCTTTCATTATTTGGTCCAGTATCTTTTCACAACGGGCTCGGTCGAAACCAAGGGTCGTGAGGGCAATTAACGCCTCTTGCCTCGAATTATTGTGCCCGCCTTGCGCTCCACCTGAAGCGGGCATAGCCGAAGCATCGATGGCGCCCAATTTATCCTGCAAATCGATGATGATGCGCTGAGCAGTTTTTGCGCCGATGCCTTTGACGCTTTTCATAGCGATGACATCCCCGGCTTGGATAGCCTGGGCGGCTTGGTCCACGTTCATTGCGCTCAAAATCATCCGTGCCGTGCTCGCACCTACCCCGCTCACGCCAAGCAGAAGCAAGAACATCGTGCGTTCCTCGGGTTGACTGAATCCGTAAAGCAGTTGGGCATCTTCCCGCACAACCATGTGCGTATGTAATATCACGCTTTCGTCATTGCCCAGTTGCTCGAACGTATTCAGGCTAATGTGCACCTGGTATCCCACCCCGCTACATTCGATTACAGCGTAAGTGGGCGTTTTCTCAACCAGCCTTCCCCTCAAGTGATGAATCATGCGTTGCTTTTGATTTGTGCATCCACAACGGCCAATCGCACCATGTCGTGAATTTCACGGACGGAAGAACCCATTTGCAGGACGTGGAATGATTGCCGCATGCCCAACAGCACCGGGCCTTGGACCTCTACGCCGGCCATCTCTTGCAGCAATTTATACGCGATGTTTCCCGCGGCAAGGTTGGGGAAAATCAATGTGTTCACGCGCTTGTTATGCAGGGTAGAGAACGGGAACGATTCAGAAAGCAGCTCGTCGTTCAAGGCGAAGTTGGCTTGGATCTCGCCGTCGACAATGAGGTCCGGATGGCGTTCCTTCAAGATACGCGCAGCTTCTGCCATCTTCTTCGCATCCACCCCGCCGGCTGAGCCGAAATTGGAGTAGCTGAGCAAGGCGATGCGCGGAACGATGCGCAGGTTGCGCACCGCCTGTGCCGTCAATGCTGCAATCGAGGCAATCTCTTCAGCAGTTGGATTGACGTTTACAGATGTGTCCGCAAAAAACATGGGGCCGCGCTTGGTCTCTAGGATGTACATGCCGGCAACCTTGTCCACCTCATCGGATTTGCCGATGACCTGCAGCGCCGGCCGAATCACACTCGGGTAGGTTCGGGTCAGTCCACTGATCAACGCATCGGCACGTCCGGTGCGGACCATCATGGCCCCGTAGTAGTTACGTTGGCGCATGAGACGCTCGCCCTCGCGGGCAGTCAACCCATGGCGCATCCGCAGTTGGAAAAACTCTTCCCCGAGAGCTTTGCGGCGTTCGAATTCCTCGTCGGACCGAGGGTTGATGACTTCAACGCCATTCAGCTCCAAGCTGTGTTCTTCGATGAGCCCTTCGATGACTGAGCGGCGACCTAGGAGGATAGGCTGCGCAATGCCTTCTTCGAGCGCCTGTTCTGCCGCCTTCAAGACGCGGTAATGGTCGGCTTCGGCAAACACTACGCGCTTTGGTGATTTCTTGGCGCGATCCGCGATGGTTCGCGCAAACCCCGTGTCGTACCCAATGCGGTCGAGCAAGGTCTTGCGGTAGGCATCCCAATCTTTAATTTCATGCTGGGCAACGCCGGATTCCATGGCGGCAAGGGCGACCGCGGGAGCGACGTAGGTGATAAGCCGCGGGTCTAGCGGCTTGGGAATTATCAGGTCACGTCCAAAGACGAATGACTGGTTGCCATACGCTTCCGACACCTCATCGGGAACGTTCTCTTTGGCGAGATCGGCAATGGCGCGAACGGCTGCCAGTTTCATTGCGTCATTGATGGCCGTTGCGCGCACGTCCAGAGCCCCTCGGAAAATGAACGGGAACCCCAATACGTTATTCACTTGGTTAGGATGGTCTGAGCGCCCAGTCGCCATGATGATGTCGTCGCGGACTTCCATGGCAGCGCCGTAGTCGATTTCCGGTTCGGGATTGGCCAATGCGAATACGATGGGATTTTTGGCCATCCCGGCAACCATGGCCGGCTCGACTAACCCGCCTTTGCTCAATCCCAAAAACACATCGGCATCTTTCATGGCCGCCTCGAGCGAATCGAACCGCCGATCGTTGGCATACCGTTGCTTGGAGGCATCAAGTCCTTCACGCCCGGTGTTGATGTGGCCTTTGCTGTCGAATACGTCCACTTGGTTGGCGGACATGCCCAGCTGTTCGTACAGGTCCAAGCAGCTCATAGCCGCGGCTCCGGCGCCGCTGACAACGATACGGATGACCTCGATGGATTTCTCGGCCAATTCGAGGGCGTTCAACAAGGCAGCAGCCGAAATGATAGCCGTTCCGTGTTGATCGTCGTGCATGACGGGGATATCCAGTTCGGCCTTCAGTCGGCGTTCAATTTCAAATGCCTCCGGGGCTTTGATGTCTTCCAAGTTGATGCCGCCAAACGTCGGTGCAATGGCCTTAACGGTGGCGATGAACTGCTCCGGATCGCTCGCGTCCACTTCAATGTCAAACACATCAATGTCGGCGAATACTTTGAACAGCACGCCCTTCCCTTCCATCACCGGCTTGCTCGCCTCGGGGCCAATGTCGCCCAAACCTAGCACCGCGGTGCCATTAGTAATCACCGCGACCAAATTGCCTTTGGCTGTGTAGTTGTAGACGTCCTCTTTGTTTTCCGCAATGGCTTTGCAGGGCTCCGCCACCCCGGGACTGTAGGCCAAAGCGAGGTCCTTTTGCGAGCTGTACGGCTTCGTGGGGAGGACTTCAATCTTCCCCTTTCGGCCTCTGCTGTGGTAATCGAGCGCTTCGCGTTTGCTTGATGGATTCATCCGTAGCGGTTCGGGTTAGCGGACGGAAAAATGACGCCTTCGGCGGTTTATTGAATCAAAAACTGTTCGGTTACACGCTCGCCTTGAGGGGTTGTCAGCGCCAAAACGTAAATGCCTGCTGGGTATGCAGCGGCATCGATGTAGACCATACCTTGTTGCGCGCGGAGCGTTTGCTGCTCGACCAATTGACCGGCCGCATTGTGGATGGTTAATTCAGCCCGAGATGCTCCGTTCAGTTGGTAGGGGAACGACGAAAGGCCCGTCACGGGTTGCGGGAACAAAGGCGATGACTCTATGGTCGACTCATTCACGTTCAATGCGCAGTTTTCAGCATCGAGGCAATACAAAACTTGCTGGCACGTACCGGCTGCGACATCTCCCACCGGGTGGAAGCAGTATTCCAGCGCAGTCACTCCTGCTACGCCTGCGGGGTAGTAATCGGCAATGAACGTCGAGTCGGTTTCATTGGGAAGCAGCTCGACCAAATACCCTTCAGTGGTGAATGAGCTGTACTGTCCGTAATCATAGCACAAAGGCCCCCAACAAAAACGGTCATAAGCGCCCGGCGCATCTTGATCGTATGGCAAATTGTACGGGCTGACCAACTGGATGATGTTGCGCGTGACCATCAAGCTCAAGGTGTCATCTGTGAGGTTGGTCACATCCCAATGCAGGGCAATTTCCTCGTTCGCCGGGTCATCCAACGAACCCTCAAAGACTTCAATCGGATCGACCAATGTTGGCTGTGCCCACAAAACGGCAGGGCCCATCACTGCGCAGAGCAGGACTGAAAAGAACAGCGTTTTCAACTTCATGGGGGCGAAGATACCGAGATTGGTGTGGATTTTGTGTGTTGACGGAGACAAGCTTTAACGAGTTTCCGTTTAATTTGTCTTCGCAAGAAATGAAACACCCCTTCACCATGAACCGATTCCAATCGTTCCTGCTTCTTACCTGCCTGTTCGCCTTGGGACTTGGAGCCTCTTTTTCCCAATCCCTTCCGGCGGTGAAATTGAAAAACCTCGAAGGGGAAACCATCTCCACCGGCGACTTGGCCACGGAAGGGCAACCCACCCTGATTTGCTTCTGGGCCACATGGTGCAGTCCGTGCAAACGCGAACTCAACAACTACGCCGAGCTCTACGAGGATTGGCAGGATGAAACTGGCGTGAACATCGTAGCCGTGAGCATCGACGATCAGCGCAGCATCCGCCGAGTAGCGCCGTACGTGAACAGCGTGCTGTGGGATTACGACGTGCTGCTCGACCCCAACAAAGATTTTGCCCGCGCCATGCAAGTGGTCAACGTGCCGCACACTTTTTTGGTCAATGGCGGAGGAGAAATCGTCTGGCAACACAACAATTACGCTGACGGCGACGAAGAAGAGGTATACGAGGAACTCCTGAAACTCATCGAATGAAGCGCATCGCCCTCCTATCCATCGTCGCATGGGGCTTGAGCGGAACTGCTTGGGGCCAATTCGGCGAGTCCGAAACCGGGACGGTCACAGGAAATATGCAGATGCTCTGGCAATCTTACAGCGAGGACCCTGCGATTGGGGCCATTGTGCCGCCGGAAAAAACCGGATTCAACGCCTTTGGAAACCTTATCTACAACCAAGGCGGCTTCTCTGCAGGATTGCGCTATGAGTCCTACCTCCCGGCCGTACTCGGGTTCCCGGGGCGATTCAAAGGGAGCGGCGTGGGCTACCGGTTTGCGCGGTATGCCGATCCCACAGGGAAAGTCGACTTCACCATGGGCAATTTTTACGAGCAATTCGGCAGTGGCATTGTGCTGCGGGCCTACGAAGAACGAGCGCTGGGCATCGACAATGCGCTGGATGGTGTTCGGCTCATCCTGCGTCCAGTCGACGGCATCGAGGTAAAGGCCTTGTACGGCCGGCAACGCCAAGATTTTGACAGCCGCCTCATCAACGGTCACGGCACTGTACGCGCAATAGACGGCACGGTCGACCTGAACTACCTGCTCGCTGAGCAAGGCGGCACCGATTGGAAGACCAAGGTGACTATAGGGGCGAGTTTCGTGAGTAAATTCCAATCCGGCGGGACAATCACCAAAGACTCCCTGTTGCTAACACTGCCGGAAAACGTGGGCGCTTGGTCATACCGGCTTGATGCCCTCCATGGCGGCTGGTCTGCCGGCATCGAATACGCCGGCAAAATCAACGATCCCAACGCGGACAACGGCTACATCTACCGCAACGGCGAGGCCCTTTTGCTGAATTTGGGCTACACCCAACGCGGGCTGGGGATCAGCTTAAGCGCGAAAACCGTGGACAACATGAGTTTCCGTTCAGACCGCGACGTATTGCTTTTTGATTTGCCCATCAACTTCATCCCTGCGATTACGCAGCAGCACACGTACAACCTGGCAGCCACATTGTATCCATATGCCACCGTCATCTCCGGCGAATCAAGCGCCAGCGCCGAAATTTTTTACACCATTCCCAAGGGCACCAAACTCGGCGGAAAGTACGGCACCAAAATCAGCGCCAACTTTGCCGCTGCCAATGATTTGGACACCACCAACCTCGCCGGTGTCGAAGGCCTCGTGAACGGCTACGAACGCAACTCTTGGGGCTTCGGCCCCACCAAATTCGTGCGGGACTTTAACGTGCAGGTCAGCCGGAAAGAATCCAAGAAATTCAAGTGGAAGTACACCTACTACAACTT
>CALGDB010000098.1 GCA_937884175.1 uncultured Flavobacteriales bacterium | reverse complement strand
TTTTGCCGATTTCACACCCTGAAGGGATACCGCGTCGAACGAAAAGCAGGCTGGGACACCCACGGCCTGCCCGTGGAGTTGGGCGTGGAAAAAGAACTTGGCATCACCAAAGAGGACATCGGGGTCAAACTGACCATTGAAGAGTACAACGAGGCGTGCAAGAAAGCCGTCATGCGGTACACGGACATTTGGAATGATCTCACCCGGAAAATGGGGTATTGGGTCGATATGGACGCGCCGTACGTGTCCTACGAGAATAAGTACATCGAGAGCGTCTGGTGGTTGCTCAAGCAACTCGACGACAAAGACCTACTCTACAAGGGCTATACCATCCAGCCGTACAGCCCTGCGGCGGGAACGGGATTGAGTTCGCACGAACTGAACCAGCCGGGTGCCTACCGCGACGTCAAAGACACCACGGTCGTGGCCCAATTCAAGGCATTGCCCGAGTGCGGAGCACGCGTGCTCGAGCACGCAGGGCCTGAGAAGGCGGAGGCCTATGGCCACTTGCCCGTCTATTTCTTGGCATGGACGACCACGCCGTGGACGCTCCCTTCCAACACGGCACTCACGGTTGGACCGAACATTACATACATCCTTGTCGCCGCCAAGAATCGATACACCGACGAGCTCGGGTTGGTATTATTGGCGGAGGATTCAATGGGCAAGTATTTTGGCGGAAAAAAAGCACCGGAACATGAGGTGATTGCCCGCATCAGCGGCGCAGAATTGTGCGGTGCGCGGTATGAGCAACTGCTCGATTGGGCCGAACCCATGGAAGGCGTTAGCGAGGCATTCCGCGTCATTCCTGGTGATTTCGTGACCACGGAAGACGGTACAGGCATTGTCCATACAGCGCCAACCTTCGGAGCGGACGATGCGCGCGTGGCTGCTGCTTCGGGCGTCCCCCCTATGCTCATCGACGATGGCACGGGTCAAGGAGTCCCGTTGGTGGACTTGCAGGGCCGCATCCGCGATGGCGTTGGCCCCCTTGCCGGTCGGTATGTCAAGGAGGAGTATTACGATGAAAGTGAAGCGCCAGAGCGGTCGGTGGACGTAGAAATCGCCATCGACTTGAAAGGTAGGGGACTCGCATTCTTGGTCGAGAAATACGAGCACAACTACCCCCATTGCTGGAGAACGGATAAGCCGGTCCTTTACTACCCGCTGGACAGCTGGTTCATTCGCGCGACTGCGGCCAAAGAGCGCATGCAGGAGCTGAACAAAACCATTCGCTGGAAGCCGGCAAGCACGGGATCTGGTCGATTCGGTAAGTGGTTGGAAAACCTGAATGATTGGAACCTTAGCCGCTCGCGGTTTTGGGGCATTCCCATTCCCATTTGGTCAACCGAAGACGGAATGGAGCGCCGGTGCATCGGCTCTGTAGAGGAGCTGAAAGTAGCCTGTGCTGAAGCCGTAGAGGTAGGACTCATGGACGCGAACCCCTTGGAAACCTTTGTTCCTGGGGATATGGCCAAGGCCAACTACGAGCAATTCGACTTGCACAAGCACGTCGTCGACCGCATCACACTCAAGGCTTCCGATGGACGTCCGATGCGGCGCGAGGCGGATTTGATTGACGTTTGGTTTGACAGCGGATCCATGCCTTACGCCCAGTGGCATTATCCGTTTGAAAACAAAGAAAAAATTGACGCGGGTCAATTGTATCCTGCAGACTTCATTGCGGAGGGCGTGGACCAAACTCGAGGCTGGTTCTACACTTTGCACGCGATTGCCACTATGGTCTTCGATTCCGTGGCCTATAAGAATGTTGTCAGTAACGGGCTGGTGCTCGACAAAAACGGCCAGAAGATGTCCAAGCGGTTGGGCAACGCCGTGGATCCGTTCGAGACGTTGGGTCAATACGGCCCCGACGCGACCCGCTGGTATATGATTTCCAACGCTCAGCCGTGGGACAACCTCAAGTTCGATCCAGACGGCATCACCGAGGTCCAGCGTAAGTTCTTCGGCACGTTGCACAACACCTACAATTTCCTCGCCCTGTATGCCAACATCGATCGCTACTCTGGAGGAGGTGATGAGGTGCCTGTGGCCAATCGCCCTGAAATTGACCGGTGGGTGTTATCCCGCTTGAATTCGTTGATTCAGCAGGTGACCGAAGCCTATGAAGCGTTGGAGCCCACCAAGGTGGCCCGTGTAATACAGTCGTTTGCCATCGACGACCTCTCGAACTGGCACGTGCGCCAATCGCGTCGCCGCTTTTGGAAGAGTGAAATGAGTGCCGACAAGCGAAGCGCCTACCAAACGTTGTACACATGCCTGAAATCGCTTTCGGTAATGATTTCACCCATCGCGCCGTTTTACTCGGACCTGTTGTACCGGGATTTGACCGGCGCGGACGAATCCGTGCACCTCGCGTCATTCCCGGAAGCGGATCCGGCTTGCATTGATACGGAACTTGAGGCCCGCATGGCCCTCGCGCAGCAAATCAGCTCCCAGGTGCTGTCTTTGCGAAAGCGGGAGCGGTTGCGTGTTCGTCAGCCTTTGCGCCGTGTGTTGGTGCCCGTACTAAACAAACAGATGGCGAGCCGCATTGAGACCATGGCGAACCTCATCAAAGCGGAGGTCAACGTCAAGGCCATTGAAGTGGTTCAGGACGGCAAGAATACGGAAGTGTCCATCGTGAAGCGTGTGAAGCCGGACTTTAAGGCCCTCGGCCCCAAATTTGGCAAGCGCATGAAGGCCGTAGCGGCGGCAGTGAACGCCCTTGATGCCGAAGGAATTGCTGAACTGGAGCGAGAAGGATGTGTGTCTGTCAACCCGGATGATGGACAAGGCGAAGCGCTGGTGGAAGTGTCGGAGGTGGCCATCTTGACCGATGACATTCCCGGTTGGTTGGTTTCAAGCGTAGGCGGCGTGACCGTAGCGCTGGACATCAGTTTGGATGACGCGTTGAAGGGCGAAGGGCTGGCGCGTGAGCTTGTGAATCGGGTTCAGAACTTGCGAAAAGATGTCGGACTCGAAGTCACCGACCGTATCGCTTTGACCGTAGATGCGGCGCCTGAAGTGGAAGCCGTGATGAAGGACAATTTGGATTATATTGCTCACGAGACGTTGGCGAATGAGGTACGTTGGGAGGCTATTCTCGGCGCTGAAAGGATTGAATTGAGCGAAGGCATCAACGTGGCCTTGGCAGTGAAAAAACAGGACTAAAACACAACCGTTATGGCAGAAACACGCTATTCGGATAACGATTTGCAGGAGTTCCAAGCATTGATTGAGGAGAAGTTGGCCGTTGCCCGCGAGAACTACGACGAACTCCAACGCGCCCTGTCGCACAGCGACGACAATACCACCGATGACACCGCGCCTACCTTCAAAATGATGGAAGATGGTTCGGAGACCATGAGCCGGGAAGAAACAGCTCAATTGGCGGCGCGTCAACAGAAGTTCATTGTCAACTTGGAAAATGCTCTCCTGCGCATCAAGAACAAGACCTACGGCATTTGCCGGGTGACCGGGAAGCTTATTCCCAAGGCACGCCTGCGCTTGGTGCCCCACGCCACGATGTCCATCGAGGCTAAGAACAAGCAGTAAGCGACTCCTTGAGTACACCACGCACACTCTTGGGTTGGGTTTTGGCCGTTGTGGCCCCCGTTTTGTTCGCCGACCAATGCCTAAAGGTGTGGGTTAAATTGAACTTCTCGTTGGGGGAGCGAATGGCGTTTATACCAGGATTGTTGGAATTGCAATTCATTGAAAACGAAGGCATGGCGTTCGGCTGGGCCTTGCCGGGCATGGCGGGCAAGTTGGTGTTGACCAGCTTTCGGCTCGTGGCCGCCGTGGGCATTGGTTTTTACATCAAGAAACTCGTTGCGTCGGGTGCGCACCGCGGATTTTTGACGTGCTTGGCATTCATCTGGGCCGGGGCCATCGGGAATATCATTGACAGCGCAGTGTACGGCCAACTCTTCACCGCAAGTCATTGGGGCTTGATTGCTGAATGGGCCGGTGAAGGCTATGCCCCGTTTATGATGGGGCACGTGGTGGACATGTTTCATTTCACCGTGCGTTGGCCTTCATCCTTCCCAATCGAATCCTTGGCCAATCGAGAGGTGTTTCCGCCCATTTGGAATTTGGCAGATGCCGCCATTTCGTGCAGCGTCATTGCCATTCTGATTGGACAGCGGGCATTTTTTGCCGAGGAAGCAACGGCGTAATTCAGTTCTGAATGACTGGCTCGACCCAGTCGCCGTGGCTGCGAATCAGCTCGATGAGCGCATCAACGGCTCGCTCTTCCGGGACGTTTTTCTCCACGACTTTCTTCTCCTTATACAAGGTGATTTTGCCCGGTCCAGTTCCGACGTAGCCGTAGTCGGCATCGGCCATTTCACCCGGGCCGTTGACGATGCAGCCCATGATGCCGATTTTGATGCCTTTGAGGTGGGAGGTGACTTCGCGGATTTTCGCTGTGGTCTCTTGCAAATCAAACAACGTGCGGCCACAGCTGGGGCAGCTAATGTACTCGGTTTTTGAGATGCGTGTTCGCGTCGCTTGTAGAATCCCGAACGCCGTTGAATTGCGCAACTGCAAGGGCAATCCCTGCCCTTCAATCCAGACGCCGTCTCCAAATCCATCGAGGAGCGGAGCGCCAACGTCGGTCGCCGCATAAAGCTGGAAGCGATCTGCATCAAGCCCATTGTACGTCCTGCGCAGGATCACCGGCACATCGCAACCGGCCGCATCGAGGGCCATGCACGCCGCCCGAAGCTCAGGCATCGCGTGTTCGGTAGCCGCTTCCAAAATTAGCACTGCTCGGTTGTTTTGCTGCACGCGGGCGATGAATGTATCCGTGAGGTCGGCTGCCTGCGCCCGAACAAAATGCCAGGTGGCGGGGTGGTTTTCAGCATAGTCTTCGGCCTGCCACACAGGGTAATGCCGCGTTCGGTCTTGCCAATGTTCGGCGTCTTGCAACACGGCTAAGGTGCCGGGCAATTCAAATGCAACGGGCTCCGCTCCGGTGTAAATGAAGTCGCACGCGAAGTCATCGAGGTTCCACTTGTCGAGCGGCACGGAGTACCGGTAACCGCAGCCGAATAGCTTGGCTTTGGTCACAGGTCCACCGCTCAAATCATGCACCACGCGCGGCACTTGCTTACCTCCAGCACCGGCTGCTTCTCGGGCAGAACGGCGGGCATAGCTGTACGGGTCGAAGGACAGCGCAATGGCGGGGAGTTCAGTGTGCGAGCGGTTGTCATAGCGTTCGACCAGCATGCGCGCCACGGGCAATTCCGCTTCAGGTGCTTCGGTCAGTGAGACGCGGATGGTGTCGCCCAGCCCGTCTTCGAGCAAGGCCCCGATGCCAACTGCGCTTTTGATGCGACCATCTTCGCCATCGCCTGCTTCCGTCACGCCGAGGTGGAGGGGGTAGTTCATCCCTTCAGCGTCCATGCTGGCTACGAGCAAGCGGTAGGCTTGGACCATCACCTGTGGGTTGGAGGCCTTCATGCTGATGACTAGGTTGTGGTAGTCGTTGTCGCGGCAAATGCGCAAGAATTCCATGGCGCTTTCTACCATACCTTTCGGTGTGTCGCCGTAGCGACTCATGATCCGGTCCGACAACGAACCGTGGTTGGTTCCGATGCGCATGGCCCGGCCGAGAGCCTTGCATTTCAGCACCAGCGGTGTAAACCGCTCGCGGATGCGTTCGAGTTCCTCTGCGTAAGATGCATCGGTGTACTCGATGTCTTCGAATCGTTTTTTGTCGGCGTAGTTGCCGGGGTTGACGCGGATCTTCTCGACGTGGTCAGCAGCGATTTCGGCGGCGTTGGGCGTAAAGTGGATATCGGCAACAAGGGGCACGTCATATCCTTTTTCATGCAAGGCCGCTGCGATGGTCTTCAGGGCCTCTGCTTCCTTTTTGGAAGGCGCCGTGATCCGAACCAACTCGCATCCTGCGTCGATCATGCGTTCGCTTTCGGCCACTGTTTTTTCGATGTCCATCGTATCCGCGGTCGTCATCGACTGAATGCGCAAGGGGGCATCTCCTCCAAGGGTCAGGCTTCCAACTTTGATTTGATGGGTTGAACGGCGCTGGTAGTTGAACCAATCAACGCTATTCAGGTGCGGTGCCGCTTCGATTGTGTGTTCCTGACTCATGGTTTCAACGCTCTGCTAAAGTAACCTCAATCCGCAATCTTTTGTTGGGCTTGCGGACACCGATTGTAAATTCGTTTGGTCGAAGATTCTCCGATGGCCGAATTCCTTTCCCTCGATCGTGAGCCGTGCATTGTGCTATCCGTAGTTCCTTACAACGACGGGCGTCGGGTGGTTCGTGTACTGGGTGAGACCTTGGGGGCGGTCGCCTTGTGGGTCACGGAGGGTCGGGGCAAAAATAGGCAAGGGGGGAAATGGCACCCTGGCGCGATGCTCGAGCTGCGGGGCGTGAGCCGAAAAGGGTCGGAAGGGCTCGTACAATTCAAAGAAGCGCGTCACACTCACATTCCCGTGGCAATGTTTCATGATGCACGCCGCAGTGCGGTGGCGTTTTTTTTGTGCGAACTCGTGGGCAAACTTTTTCCAGAAGAAACGGCACATCCGGAGGTCTACACGTTGTTCCAGACTGCGCTGATGCGGGTGGAGGAAGAAGAACAGGTCGGCTGGATTCATGCCGAGTTCATGGGACAATTGATTGCCTTGATGGGCCTCGCGCCGGCTCGTCCAACTTCGGCTGGGGCGGATGTATTGGACTTGCAATCGGGCGAATGGAAGCACGCCATGGGCACCGCGGAAGACCACTTGCCGCCACCGTTGTCCCAGTGGTTTGTGGACCTTACAGGAGAAACGGGCCGCCATTTTACCGCTTCCTTTTCTGACCGCAAAGAGCTGATCAAGGGCCAAATGCGCTACCTGGGCCACCAGCTCGGGGGGCTCCGGGAAATCAAGAGTTATAAAGTGCTCGAGCAGGTATTTGAGTAGGGCATGATTGGAAGATTTTGGCGTGATATTTGCTCTTAGGGGCAACCATGGAACAGCGGTGCAGAACAAAAGAGCAGCTCTGGCATACGGCGAATCGTCTGTGCCTCGTGGCTTGTCTGCTCCTCTCCGGGGTGTTGAACGCTCAGGAAACCCCCGCTAAGAAGGCGGCGGCGAAGCCTGAGAAAATTCAGGCGGTCTCCTCAAATGGAGCTGTACCCGTGCCGTATGCGGTCATTGTAAACAAGAATACCGGTGTTCAGGTGATGACCGATGAATCCGGTAACGCGATCATTCAACGCAACGTTGAGCTGGATACCCTGTTGCTGCGTTCGGTGGGGTTCATGGACATGGTCATATATCCCGGACAGGCGGTCCCCGATCAAGTGCGCATGGTGGAGGACATGATCAGCCTGGAGCAGGCGGAAGTGGTCATCCAAGGCGTAGCCAGCGCCGAGACGGTTGCGCTTTCGAGCATTGCTTTGGCCTCAAAACAGGGGCCAACACCTGTTGTGCAATTGGAAGTTCCCCAGACCGCCGCAGAGTTGTTGTGGTCGACAGGATCGGTGCTTGTACAACAAAGCCAGCAAGGTGGCGGCTCTCCAATTTTGAGGGGGTTTGAGGCCAATCGCGTGTTGCTTGTTGTCGACGGCGTTCGTATGAACAACGCCATTTACCGGAGCGGTCATTTGCAGAATGCCATCACCGTCGATCCCAATATCTTGGATCGCACAGATGTGCTCCTAGGACCCAACAGCATTCTGTTCGGTAGCGATGCCATGGGCGGGGTCATTCACTACCACACGCGCACGCCTCGCGTTGGTAATAGGAGCTTGAAGATGCGGATTTCGACCGCGTTCCGCTCTCCTAATCAGAGTACTATGGTCCATGGTGACGTTGAGTATTCTGGTCGAAATTGGGCAACGTTGACTTCCTTTTCACATGCCCTTTATGGGGATTTGCGGATGGGAAAATGGCGGCCACACGGTGATCCCAAGTGGGGGCTGGATTCGGTGTATGTCGTGCGCGAAAACGGGACGGATCACGTGCGCATCAATGAAGACGCCAATGTCCAATTGGGCTCTGGTTATGACCAGACGGATTTTCTCCAAAAGCTCCGTTACCAGACCCATCGCGGGGTTTGGGATTTAAACCTGCAATGGAGCACAAGCAGTGAAATTCCCCGGTACGATGTATCGTTTGAAACCAGCGGAGTCGCCCCTAAATGGGGCACATGGAACTATGGCCCACAGCGCCGTTCGTTGGCCTCGCTGCGATACGGCTCATCCATCGCCCGCTGGGACATCTCATGGAATACATTGGTTTCGGTTCAATCCATCGAGGAGTCCCGCATCAAACGGCGTTTTGGATCTGACTGGCAGGAAACCCAGCGGGAGAATGTCCGCATCTGGAACGGCTACACCACCGCATCGAAGCGCTTCTACAATGGCTTGAATGTAACCGCTGGGATCAACATTGGTTGGGATGCAGTGGAGTCGACGGCCCACGCGTTGAACATTGAGACGGATGCGTTTGATGCCGCCGATACCCGCTACCCGAACGGGGGTAGTGGGATGCGTACGTTGGCTTCGTTTGCCAACGTCCAAATGCGGTGGCGACAGCACCGGTTCACCGGCGGATTACGGTGGAGCCAGTCGCGATTGGATGCGGCCTTCGATGCGGGCGTGGGGTATTCTTTGCCGTTCGATGAGGTGAATATGCAGAACAGCGCCTTGACTGGCGGGGTGTCCGACCGCTGGGTCAGTCCTTCCCGGGTGTGGTCGCTGAACACCGGATTTTCCACGGGATTCCGACATCCGAACGTTGATGACATGGGCAAGGTTCGGGAGAAAGGAGGGTATGTCTTGGTGCCCAACGATGCGTTGCAGCCGGAGTACCTGTACAGCATTGAACAGTCAATCCACTGGGATTGGCAAGCACGGCAACTTTTGAGCGTGACGCTCAGCGGTTTTGGGTCGCGCCTCAACGATGCGATTGTTCCCCAACTCACAGAACTCAATGGCGATCCGCTGTTCTTCATCGACGGCGACAGCGCCCGGGTCCAGACCCACGTCAATGCCAGCCATGCGCTGATTGCTGGACTGCGGGGAGAAGTGCATGCCCAATTGACCAAGGCATGGGGCATTGAAGCTTCCGTGAATTGGACTGTCGGTGATCAGTTCATTCCGGATGAAACGACGGGTGAAATGGAGCAGTTGCCCATGTCGCACATTCCTCCGGTATTTGGCCGCGTGGCTTCTGACATTGAAGGCCGCTGGTGGACGTTCGAATGGTATGTGTTGTTCAGCGGTGCCAAGGACGCTTCCAGATTTGGCCCATACGCCACGGACAACTTGGACTTGATGCTCGCGACCGGTTCGCCCAGCTGGTGGACGTTGAATGCCGAATTCAGCGCAAAACTGCACGAGAAGCTGGAGTGCCGCTTGGGCGTGCGCAACCTGTTGGACATGCATTACCGCGTATTTGCCAGTGGAATCAGCGCAGCCGGACGGGGCGTCTATATTTCGGCGCACGCGGCGTTTTAACCGTACTTTCGTTACATGCGATTTGAGCAGGTCATCGGACACAACGATTTGGGCGCGCTGCTGCGGGCGGGAGCCCAGTCGGGTCGGGTCGCCCATGCTCAGTTATTCAACGGACCAGAAGGTAGTGGAGCGCTGGCGCTGGCGTTGGCGTATGCCCGCTATTTGCACTGCAGCGCACCGACGGATGCCGATGCCTGCGGGAAGTGTTCATCTTGCGTTCAGTATGACACGTTGCAGCATCCGGATTTGCACTGGTCCTTCCCGTTTTTTAGAAAAGACGGCTCTGACCATGCGCTTTCCCAGCCCTTTCAGGCGGCGTGGCGCGAGCGGGTATTGCAAGGGCCCTACTTCGGACAAGAAGAGTGGCTTGCTGCCATTGGAGCGGATCGAAAGCAACTTTTCATCAGCGTGCAGGAGGCGATGGAACTTAACCGAAAGTTGGGATTGAAGGCGTTCGCTGGTGGATGGAAGGTGCTCATCCTCTGGTTGCCGGAGGCCATGCGCGTGGATACGGCCAACAAAATGCTCAAGCTCATCGAGGAGCCGACCGATCGGACGGTGATGCTTTTTGTCAGTGAACAAGCCAACCAGCTGCTCGCCACCATCCGGTCCCGCGTGCAGATGGTGCAGGTGCCTCGACTCGGTTTGGAAGAAGCCGCAGAGGGCTTGCAAACGCTCTTCGGGGTAGGGGAAGAAGAAGCCCGCGGGCTGTTACACGTGACTGATGGGAACATCGCAGGCGCACTGCGAATGCGCGGTGAGGAGGGAACGGATGAAGACTACCGGCTGTTCGTCGCATGGATGCGGGCTTGCTATGCCAACGATTCGCTGACGACGGTGGCTTTGTCGGATGATTTCGCCAGACCCGGTCGGGAGGGTATGAAACGATTTGTTCGGTATGCGCTGCACATGCTTCGCCAATGCATTGTGGGCAACTACGGCGCGCAATCCCTCGTCCGACTGACCGATGCAGAGCGGCAATTCGCTGTCAAATTCGCCCCGTTTATTCACCACGGAAACGTGCTTGAAATGCAGAAGGTAATGGAACGCGCTCACAGGGACATCGCGGGCAATGTCAACGGCAAATTGGTGTTCATGGACATTAGCGCTCGGTTGAATATTTTGCTCAGAAAGGCAGCCTGAACCTCCGTATCTTCGCTGCAATGAGTTGCAACAATTGTAGGAATGGAGCAGACGGCAAACCTCGGGGATGCCGCAGCAACGGGAACTGTGGAGTCGGCGGTTGTGGTTCACTAACGGTGTTTGATTGGTTGGAAGGCGTGGCCTTGCCCGTAGGTCAGCGGCCGTTTGATGTGGTGGAGGTGCGGTTCAAGGCCAATAGAAAAGGATTTTTTCGCAAACCGTCGACCATGGAAGTGCACGTCGGTGACGTGGTGGTACTCGATGCCGACCACGGGTTGGACGTGGGCGTTGTGAGCCTCTCCGGTGAACTCGTCCGTGCGCAGATGAACGCGAAAGGGACCAAAGACGACCACGAAATCAAGCGCATCGAACGCAAAGCGACGCAAGAGGACATCGATACGTGGCAGAAGGCAAGCATACGGGAAGCGGACACCCTCCGCGAAGCGCGTGAGATCATCAAAGGCCTCGGCCTTGGTATGAAGTTGACGGATGTGGAATTCCAAGGGGATGGCAAGAAGGCCACCTTTTATTACACCGCTGAAGACCGCGTGGACTTCAGGGAATTGGTTCGGGCCTTGGCCTTGGCCTTCGGTGTACGTATTGAAATGCGTCAAATCGGCGCCCGGCAGGAGGCGGCGCGCGTCGGCGGCATCGGGGTGTGTGGCAGGGAATTGTGCTGCTCCAGCTGGCTGAAAGATTTCCGCAGCGTCAGCACCTCAGCTGCTCGCTACCAGCAATTGTCATTGAACCCTCAGAAGTTGGCAGGGCAATGCGGCAAATTGAAATGCTGCCTCAATTTTGAACTAGACCAATACGTAGAGGCGGTCAAGGACTTTCCTTCACCCAACGCCAAAATCAAACTCAAAGAAGGCCGTGCGTTTGTCTTTAAAATGGACATTTTCAAGCGATTGGTCTACCTGATGGCGCCCGATGGAGCGACCAATGGTCCGGTGGCTGTGACATTGGAGGATATGCACGAGTTGCTCGAAATGAACAAGCGCGGGGAGTATCCGCACAGCCTCACCGAATTTGCCTTGGACGAAGGGCCGGACGAGGTGGAAGAGACCTATTCCAATGTGGTAGGGCAGGACAGCTTGACGCGCTTTGACGAGCAACGCCGCCGCCGCAAAAAGCGGTCCGGCCGCAGAAATCGACCGGGCAATAAGCCCAAGGCTGGAGGAGGCGAGTCCAAGGCGTCCGGAAACAACGCGCCTCAAGGAGGCAAGGCCGACGGTAATAAACCGGGCAAGTCTCGAAAGCAGCGCCAGCGCCCACCGCGCAATGCCAATGCGAAAACCGACAAGTCGTGAAGACTGCGCAGTCGTTAGGCTTCGCGGCGCTGATTGTGTTGGGATTGGGATGCGGGACGGATGCGTTTTACGCCGAAACCCAGCCGCTTGATCCGGACCTTGGCTGGGAAGCCGACGAGGAAGCGACCTTTAAATGGCAGGTGACCGACACGCTGGCGCGGTATGATTTTTTCATTGACCTCCGGCACGATCAACGTTACCCCTTCAGCAACATCTACTTGTTTGTGGACTTCACTTTTCCGAATGGCCGGACCCTGCGGGATACCCTGGCGTGCGACTTGGCCGATGAACGCGGCAGGTGGTTGGGAACCGGGTTTGGCAACTTGGTCGACCACCGCATTGGATTCCGGAGCCAGACTGGCTTCCCATTGACCGGCGATTACGCCATCGGCATCCGACATGGGATGCGAGAAACACCACTGCCCGGAGTCTCGGACATTGGTTTTCGCCTCGAACCTGCTGCGGAGCGTTAGGGCAACGCCACCGGAGCGTCGAACATCACGGGCTGTTCGTTTTCGGACCAGGCTTCCATGCCGCCGATGAGGTCGACGATGTACGGATGCCCTAGGATGCGCAACTCTTCTGTGATGACTCCGCTTCGTCCTCCCGCTTCGCAGTACACAAGGACGGGTCGATTTTCCGGCAGCGCTTTCAACGAATCGAGCCGGTGGTCCCAATCAAATGAAACGTACGAGGCGCCCGCTAGGTGCCCAGCAGCCCACTCTTCATCCGAGCGCACATCAATGAGGATGGCAGTAGGAAGTGCAGCTTGCAACGAGTCGAGTTTCAGAATGGAAATTTCTTGAACTTGAAGTCTTCCGTCGGTTTCAGCGGGCTTGGTGCTGCCACCTGCACATGCCGTCAAAAAGGCAACGTATGTGAGAAGAATCAGAGAGAGAGCAGATTTCATGGTTCAAAATTACATCTGTGAGGATGCCGTTGGGTCATCTTCAGACTTGTTTACCAAAATCCCCTCTAAAAAGTGGTATTTTGCAAACCCAAGAATTGAAGCAATGCTAAATCGAATCCTTAGTTTGCCCCTGTTGGCAGTAGCCGTCTTGTTGCTTGCAACTTCGGTGACTTCCGCCCAAGACGCTCCGCCGGCCACGGACATCCGCTACTGCGGCCAGTGGATGATGGAAGAGGCGTTTTTCAATGCCCATCCGGGGGCACGGGAGGCTGCAGAAGAGGCCGATCAGCGGCTCGAAGAAGAGACCCAAGCCTTCGAAGACTTCAACCGCGATGAATTGATCATCATCCCCGTTGTCTTCCACGTCATTCACTACAATGGCCCCGAAAACATCAGTGATGAGCAGATTTACAGCGGCATTGAGGTTATGAACCGTGACTTCCGCAAACTCAATCCGGACACGGCGGATGTCATCAACGAATTTGAGGACATCGCAGCGGACTCTGAAATCGAATTCCGACTGGCCCAAATCGATCCATATGGCAATTGCCACACGGGCATCAACCGCATCGTGTCCCCTTTGACGTACATCGGTGACGGCGATGTGAAGGACTTGATCCAATGGCCGCGCAACAGCTATCTCAACGTGTGGGTGGTTGAAAACGCCAACGGAGCAGCGGGGTACAGCCTTTACCCAAGTTCGGTGAATGGTTGGATGGGCGCTGGCAACGATGGCATCGTTGTGGCCCACGATTACACGGGCAACATCGGGACCAGCAACAACTACCGCTCCCGCACCTTGACCCATGAGGCGGGGCACTGGATGAACCTGCGCCACCCCTGGGGCAATTCAAACAGCCCTGGTGACCCCGAAAATTGTGATATGGATGATAACGTGGACGACACGCCTTTGACGAGCGGTTGGACCACCTGCAACCTCGACGGGGAGACCTGTGGCTCATTGGACAACGTCCAGAACTACATGGAGTATTCCTACTGCGGCCGCATGTTCACGGAAGGCCAGCGCTTGCGCATGCGTGCAGCGATGAACAGCAGCACGGCGCAGCGCAACCAGCTCTGGACTCCGGAAAATCTGGAAGAAACTGGTGTTGACCAAGATCCGATTCTTTGCGAGGCGCGATTCACCGCTTCCCGGCAAACAGTCTGCGTTGGCGATTCTGTTCAGTTTTTTGACGCCAGCTACCATGGTGTGACGGGCTGGTCTTGGAACTTTGGCGACGGCGGGACGAGTGATGAGGAGACGCCGTGGCACGTTTTTGACCAAGCCGGGATTTTCGATGTAGCGCTTACCGTATCCAACGGGTCCAACGAAGTGTCCCTCACGGAGTCGGCCTACATTCAGGTACTGGAAGTGGGAGCCATGGGAACGCCATTTGAAGACAGCTTTGAAGCCGTCGAGCTGAGCGATGATTGGTTCATGGTGGACGTGTCCAACGACGGTGATGGATGGGAGGTGGTGACGGCCGCAGCTTACACCGGAGACCGTTCCTTGCGCATTCACAATTGGTCAAACTCAATCGAATACAACCGAGATCAGCTCATTACCAGCAGCATGGACATGTCCGACGCGGCCGAGATTCAGGTGTCGTACAAGTGGGCGTACTGCTACAAGGGCTCGGATGAAGACGAGGACGATACGGATGACCGGTTGAAGGTGTACGCCTCGCCTGATTGCGGTGAAACTTGGAGTTTGCGGCGCATGCACCGGGGATTCACGGATCTGCCATCGGCGCCTCCACACCAGTATGCTTTCACGCCAAATGGACCAGACGAGTGGAACGGCTACACGTTGAGCATCCCGTATGAGCAGTTTTTCACGGCCAACTTCCGCCTGATGTTTGAATTTGAGAGCCGCCTCGGGAACAACATTTTCCTCGATGACATCAACATCGAAGTGCTGACGGCCTCCGACATCGAAGAGCGGGAGCAGCTGCGTGGCATCGTGTTGTCCGTGTATCCCAACCCCACGTCTTCGACGGCAACACTCGCCTTCAATACGCGCCAGCCATTTGATGTCGTTTCGGTTGACCTCTTCGACTTGACTGGGCGCCACATGTGGAACGGACTTGAAAGTGCATTGCCTGTGGGAACCTACCGATTTGAAGTGCCTACCTCCGAGTTGGCACAGGGCAATTACCTACTGGTGGTGGAGGCAGACGGTCGTCGTTCGGCGGCGCAGCTGATGGTAAAGTAACACGCGCACCACATTACACAACGAAAAACGGCCGCATCGAGCGGCCGTTTTCATGTTCAGAAGTGGACGCAATCAACTCTTGGATCCCACCAGCACTGTGACGCAGCCTTCGTGCATGATGGCTGACTTGCTCTCGGGCACCTGAACGTGAATTTGCAGTTGCTGGGTGGTTTCGACTTTGAAATCCACGTGGTTCACGTCCGGTTCGTTCTTGCGACTGTCAAACAAGCGCTTGCCACTCGCATCGTTAATTTCATAGGAGACTTCGCCCAGAACAGGGTGGCTGCAGACAATGAGTCGGTAGTCTTGACCAGCCAAGAACGTCAACATTAATTCGGCTTCGTCTCCAGGAATGAGAATGGCGCTGTTGTAGTTGTCGTTTTGAATGTATCCATCCAACGAGGACAGGCAGTTCTTTTTGGTGAACGAACGGCACTGAGCGTTAGCCGTCATTGCGAACAGCCCAAAGGCCAACAGGAGTATGAGTGTATGTTTCATT
>CALGDB010000097.1 GCA_937884175.1 uncultured Flavobacteriales bacterium | reverse complement strand
TCTGACGCTAATCTTTCGGCAGAAACGCGTGCTCGAGCAATTCAAATTCGACCCGCCGATTCTGCTGGCGCCCTCCTTCTGTGGCGTCGTCAGCTGCAGGATTGCGGCTGCCGTGCCAAGCCAGTTTGAGGCGCACAGGATCTACGCCGCGTTCCTTTAGGGCATCCATGACGGAGGCCGCACGCTGCTCGCTCAGCGCGAGGTTGTATGCTTCGGTTCCGATGAAATCCGTGTGGCCATTCACCTCGACGACGAGAAATCGGTTGGTCCGCATCTCCCCGGCTACGGACTCCAATTGTGCGAGGGCCGCAGGCGTCAATTCGCTCGAATCGAAGTCGAACAGGACCGCGTCCCACAGCACGTGTTCACGTTGGTACACTTGCCACGGCGGATCGGTCACGCCCTCGGCAATGGTTTGGTTGAGGCAGCTGCAGTCGTCCGGTTCATCCACCGGGGTGATTTTGATGCCGTCAAGGTAAACATACGCCCACGCACTGGACTCGCTGGGCGCGTCCCGGCGTTCAAGCACCTTGAGTTCAGCAGGCGGACGAAAATTGCCAATGGTCACGTGCGCCTCGCCGCCTTGGGCCTGGAAGACGTCACTCAATTTGGTCCAGCTCCAGCGGTCGCTGAGCAAATTCAACAACGGATTCTCGACTTGGGCGATGGCATCCAAGCGCCCTTCCCCCACCTCACGCAACGGCAACGCACTGAAGTGAAAACCCATGCCATCGGTGATCAACCGCCCCATGTCCGCCGCGCAAACCCACCATTCCACGCACACCCATTCACCGGCCGTGAGGGGGCGCTCCAACGCGGCGTGAAGGTATTCGCGGTAGTTGGGTTTGGAGGACGCATACAAAACGAGTCCGGCATACGCCTCGCCATCGAGCGGCTGTTGGCTCCCGAAAATATTCTTGGGAACACCCGAAGCCGAGCCGGCGGCGCAGGTATCGAAATGGTCCGGTGTACCCGCATTGCATTGGCTCCACCCCTTCAGCGTTTTCAACTCGGATTGCGTGTAGTCGTTAGGGCACCACTGCATGTCCTCGAAGCTTCCGTTTGAAATGAGGTTTTGCCCCCACCCATTGACCGCTGCCAACAGGAGGAAAAACGAAAGCCACCCCCGCAGGCCGCAGGGGTGGCTTAGAAATGCTATAGTACGCGCAATGCGCTGCACTGCGGTGGGCTTACTTCACCAATTCGAATACAACGCGGCGGTTCTTCGCACGACTGATGTCTGAGTCGCGGGTGCTCGCCGGATCGTCGGCCTCCATAGAATCCACAATGAACCGGTCCTCAGCGATGCCAAACTCGCCGAATTTCTTGACCACTTCTCCCGCGCGCTTGTAACCAAGTTCGCGGTAGCGTGGGTTAATCTTGCCTTCGTTGAATTCGTCGGTATCGGTGTGCCCGATGACGCGGAGCTGCCATGAAGGATTGTCCTTCAAAAGGTCCGCGAGGCGCTTGATGGCCATTTCGCCGGCACCTGTTGGGCGGCGCTTCAGGAACGCGTAGTAAACGGCCGAACCAGCCACCACTTCATCAGCTGAAGCATCGGGGCCGGGGGCAGCAGCACCAAAGACCAAGTCGGTGCGGACCTCATCGGCTGCCGAGCATGCACATTGTGACTTCGCTGCGATCGGCGTGACCTTGACGTTGTCCAAGTAGTAGTAGGCGTGGCCAACCTGCGTTCCCAAAACATCAGAAGGCTTCTTGATCTTCTCGTCTTCGATGTCCTTGTCGGTGTGGAAGCCTCCAATGATCAGGAACTCCTCTTCGCCGGTGCCGATGTACGTGCCGCAAACGGTTTCCCAACCGTCGACCAAGGACATGACCTTGTCGGTTTTGTGCAAGACGTCCGGTGTGCGGACCAAGAGTCCCGTATTGCCTTGCTCCACTTTGCGGTCGCTGAGCACCGCACCGACGCCGTTTACAGCGTAGCGGGACAAGTCACTGAGGCTAATATCGAATGACACGCAGTACAGCTGATTCTTTTCCATTTCAGTCGTGAGTTCCACCTCGTAATAGGTGCGCTTCACCTTGGGGTCCTTGCTATAGGCACGCAATCCAGCGTAGCAAACACCATCCGGTGCTTCTTGGGTGCCGTAGATGTTGTTCGGGATGTTCACCTTCTCGGACTTCATGCCCTCGGCGTATAGGTCGAGGGGCACCTCAGTCGCACGGAACCAATCCTCCGTGTACGTCTCTAATTCACCTTGCTTTTTCAATTTGCGCAAGTCTGAATTCTCAAAACTTCCGTTAGGAACGAGGTTGTCCTCCTGAGCGGCTGCTGAGTTAGCCCCCAGCACCAAGAATGCCGCGAAGGGCACCATTGCGAATCGCTTCATCATCGTTATTCCAGTTGTTTTCATTTCTAAGTCAAGCCCGAAGCCGGGGGTGCAAGTTAGCCACTTTCAATCAATGCAAAATTTTGAAGACCGCTTCTTTCAGCAAAAAGGCGTCCGGCGTCGTGGCGTTGCCTTGGCCTTTCGACTTGCGGTCTGCTTCCCTCAGGTAGCCAAATACCCTGCCAACTTTGTCCATAGGGTAATTGCGCGCAGCCTCAGCGTATTGCTTGACCGCGAACGGGGCGCACCGCAACGCTTTGGCAGCAGCCGGCCCCGAACGGTCCTTCAAACCGTGGTACGCGTAGACCTTACTGAAAAAGCTATTGAGCACCGGCATGATCATCGCGACCGGATGGTCCTTCGGATTTGCCGCAAAAAACTCCGTGATGCGCTGGGCACGCTGCAAGTCTTTTGACCCGAGGGCACGCTGCAATTCAAAAACGTTGAAATCCTTGCTGATACCAATGTGTTTTTCAATGTGCTCAGGCTCAATGGCGGTACCCTCGGGCAACACGATGCTGAGTTTGGTCAGCTCGTTGACCACCTTGCGCAAATCGTTGCCCAGGTATTCAGCGAGGATCTGGGCAGCTTGCGGCGAAATGCTCAAG
>CALGDB010000096.1 GCA_937884175.1 uncultured Flavobacteriales bacterium | reverse complement strand
TCCTCGCCCTTCCTGTCCGGCGGGCCGCCTTGGGCGCGCTCAAACCCGTACGGCTGGTCGGGACCACGGTCAATGAGCTTGAACCGGAAGATGTAGTCGTCCGCGTCGAGACCGCGCCCGGAGAAGGTGCCGAAGCGAAGGTCATTGAGTTGCAGGGATCCATCGTCTCGCAGCAACGCGTTGAAATAGCCCGCACTGAACCACCGCAGCACCTTGAGCGTCTCATCCGTCTCGAGGTTGTGCAGCAGGCCCCACCCCTTTTCCACCCGGTGGAATTCGATGGGCACCTCATCGAAAATCGAATATTGGGCGAGTAGGTAGCCATCACCATCCTCCACCACCGCGTTCCAGAGCAGGTTGTTGAAGATGGTCGGGGTGATGAAGAGCTGCTCATGGGGCTTGCCCTCCGATGCTAAGGCCGACTCGAACTCCCCCTTGACCCGCCCATGGTTCACCACCGTGAGGGCCAAATAGAAACAACACCATGTCAAACCCAACCCATTCCAACGGGCACGCCGCTGGTCCGAGCGGGCAAAGCGCGCCGCAATCAGCAAACAGGCCAGGAAAGGCAACGTCCACAGCGGGTCCGCCACCGCGATCGTGCCCCACGCCACCCGGGTATCGGAGAACGGCGCGTACAGCTGTGTCCCGTAGGTCGTAAAGCAATCGAGAAGCGTGTGCGTCAGAAAGCCCCAGAAAAACAGAAGCACCCATCCTTTAAGGTCGGCATCCGGCGCGGTCCAGTTCCCATTGAAGTAGCGCTTCTGGCCGTGCCGCCACCACCACCATCCCACCAGCGGGATGTACAGGACCAGAGGAATCCAACCGCCCGGGGAGACGATTTGCGTGAGGAAGTTGACGACGAAGCCCACCAGCACAGCCGCCGCGGCCTTGGTCACCATCGCAATCCGGGCGTGATGCAGGCTCCGATACAGCCGGTCCGTCACCCACCCGAAGCCCAGCGCTCCGACCACGCAGAACAGCAGCGAATGGCTGATGCCGCGGTGGAAGGCGAGGTTGTCGAGTTCGCTGAGGAAGTACTTGCCCAGCACGTCCATGTCGGGAATGGTGCCGGCCACCGCGCCCCAGACCATGGCCCGGTTGCCGATGCGGCGTCCCAGCACCGCCTCCCCCACGGCGGCCCCCAACACGATCTGCGACAGTGAATCCATGCCGCAAAGGTCCGACTTGTAGGGCCACGTCCACCGCACCCATTCACAAGGAATCCTCCCCAAGGGTCCTTCGGCTTATTTTCAAGGCGTGCCC
>CALGDB010000095.1 GCA_937884175.1 uncultured Flavobacteriales bacterium | reverse complement strand
ATGACGTTGGAAATGATTGCCGTAGGCAGTGCAGCAGCCCTGCAAATCGTCATCGCGCGGCGCATCGGTGAAGGACGTCGGGACGCGGCGCTGCAAACGTTTCGGACGGGATTGCTTCTGCACGGCTTCATAGGACTCAGCCTCATGGGCATCGGCATGCTGCTGAACAGCGGCCCGGTCAATTCGGCCATTGCTGATCCGGGCATCCGCACGGTGTTCACCGAGTTCTTTGCCATCCGCCTGCTCGGGTTCATCCCATTTACAGCGTTGCTCGCCTTCAACGCGCTGTACACCGGCACAGCGAAAACGTGGCCCATCCTCGCCATTGGTGCTTGCAGCGCAACCATCAACATCGTACTGGATGCCGCCTGGGTGGAAGGATGGTGGGGCGTGGAGGCCATCGGAGCAACCGGTGCAGCGTGGGCGTCTTTCTGCGCGGAGTCAACGGGATTCCTGATTGCCCTGGCATTGACATTGCGAGTGATGCCCGAAGCATTGCGTCCCTGGAGCCTGCTTTCGTGGGAAGACCTGCGCGCGTGGTGGAAGCTGGCGTATCCCTTGATTGGGCAATTCCTTACCACCGTCTCCACGTGGACGGCATTTTTCTTCTTTGTCGAAAAAGTCGGAAGCCTCGAATTGAAGGTATCCCACGTCACCCGGAACTTTTTCATGCTCGCGTTTATTGTCACACAAGGGATGCAACAAACCACGCGAACCTACATCAGCGGCTTGCTTGGATCGGGGCGACTAGAGGAGCTGGACCAAACCTTACGCCGGCTGTTCATTTTGACATTCATCGGGATCTTATTGCTTTGCCACGGATACATCCTCTACCCTAATGACTTGGCAGCCATGTTTTTCAACGATGCAGCGGGGCAAGAGGCAATGGTTAAAACCCTGCATTTGTTGTTCATCGCCGTATGCACATACGCCTTCACTGGCATCATGCTGTCCACCATTCAGGGCAGTGGGGCAACGAACGTGGCGTTTCGCGTTGAATTGGCCGCGGTTACCATCTACATGATTGTCGCTGCTGCACTTACATTGGTCTGGCCACAGCCCATATGGGTCATCTGGCGCGTCGAATTGGTGTACTTCTCCTCCATTGGAT
>CALGDB010000094.1 GCA_937884175.1 uncultured Flavobacteriales bacterium | reverse complement strand
CGGGAGGTGAACGGGAAGCCCTTAGTCTACCTCGACCACGCGGCATCTTCTCAAAAGCCCATTGCGGTCATTGAGGCCCAGCGGGAATACCTGATGCATTACCATGCCAATGTGCACCGCGGCGTGCATGCGCTGTCGCAACAAGCCACGGACGCGTTTGAAAATGCACGCACCGTAGTGCAACATCACATTGGTGCTGAGGAATCCTGTGAGGTCATTTGGACGGCCGGGGCGACGGATGCCATCAATTTGGTAGCGCAAACGTGGGGCCGGGATCACATCGGCCAAGGCGATACCATCTTATTGACGCGAATGGAACACCACGCCAACATCGTGCCGTGGCAAATGCTCGCGGACAAGGTGGGCGCTTCCATTGAGGTGGTGGAGGTTCAGGGTGACGGCACGCTGGATGCCGAGCAGCTGCAGCAAAAGTTAGCGCAGGGCCCCAAACTTTTTGCCTTCACCCACGTGTCCAACACGCTCGGTACCGTCAACGATGCCCGGGCATTAACGGCACAAGCCAAGGCTGCAGGGGCCGCAGTTTTGATCGACGGATGCCAGGCCGTACCGCACATGAACGTGAACGTGCAGGAAGTGGACTGTGACTTCTACATTTTTTCGGGTCACAAGTCGTACGGACCGACGGGGATTGGCGTGTTGTATGGCAAACGCGCATTGTTGGAGGCCATGCGCCCTTGGCGCGGCGGCGGAGAGATGATCGACGTGGTCAGCTTCGAAAACGGAACGACCTACGCAGGCCTGCCTCACAAGTTCGAGGCGGGCACCCCACACATTAGCGGTGCGATTGCCCTAGGCGTCGCGCTGAATTGGATTCAAGGCATCGGTGCGGAGGCCATCATGGACCACGAGACCATGCTCGCTGCGCATGCCCGAAAGGGATTGAGCAGCATTGAGGGCATTCGGTTCATCGGCAGTGCGGCCACGGCTGCCGGGGTGGTGAGCTTCGTAGTGGACGGGACGCACCCGTACGACATCGGTACGCTGCTAGACTCCCAAGGGGTGGCAGTTCGCACCGGGCACCATTGCACGCAGCCGCTCATGGAACGATTTGACATCCCTGGCACGGTGCGCGCTTCGTTCGGGGCGTACAACACCTTGCAAGAAGTGGATACCTTTGTGGCTGGAACGGTTCGCGCGGTGCGAATGCTGCGCGATTGACCTTCCCCACCGCACAGCACCATGAGCGACCTCCTTCAACAGCGTCAGCACGATATCGCCGAGGAATTCGAGTTTTTCGAAGATTGGATGGAACGGTACGAGCACATCATTGAGTTGGGCAAGGAGCTGGACCCGATTGCGGACAGGAACAAATTGGACGAACATTTGATCCGTGGGTGCCAATCCCGCGTCTGGCTTTTGGCTACTAAAGATGGAGACGGCAATGTGCAATTTCGAGCGGACAGCGATGCCATTATCACCAAGGGATTGGCCGCTTTGATGGTTCGCGTGATGAACGGGCTGCCGCCTGCGGCGATTGCTCAAGCGGACCTCTGGTTCATCGAAAAAATCGGATTGGACGCTCATTTAAGCCCCACTCGTGCGAACGGCTTAAGGTCCATGGTACAGCAGATGAAGCACTACGGGATTGCGTTTCAGGCCCAAGAGTAGGCCCGAAAAGCGTGGCGCCCTTCCCTTTCAATTTTGCGAGATCTTACAGGTTTCAAAATTGGGGATACAAGCACCACGGGTTAACCTAACGGTATTTAAGACGCTCCTGAAGTTAAGATTGTTGCATGGGCGGTTTAGCGGACGGCAAATTCCCGGTCCTGGATGCGCGCACGCCATTCGGTGACGGCGGCCTGGAAGGCGTCCATTTGTTGGCTTTCGATGGGTTCTGACGGTGGAAAATCCTCCTTCAAATGGTCGACCTGTTTGCCGTTTTTCCAAAACCGGAAGCAGACGTGCGGCCCCGTGGCCAGCCCCGTGGATCCCACGTAACCGATGACTTGCCCTTGCCGCACGCGTTCGCCCACGGTGACGGCGCGCTTGGACATATGGAGGTACTGCGTTTCGTAGGTGGAGTTGTGGCGGATCTTAACGTATTTGCCGTTGCCTTTGGTGTAGCTCGACTTGGTCACCACTCCATCGCCGACAGCCAAAATGGGGGTGCCAGTAGGGGCGGCGTAGTCCGTGCCGTAATGGGCTTTGGTCCGGTTGAGGATGGGGTGAAAACGCTTCAAGTTGTACCGGCTGCTGATGCGGCTGAATTCTACCGGTGCCTTGAGGAAGGCCTTGCGGAGGCTGTTGCCGTCCTCGTCAAAGTAGTCGTCGCCTGCGCCTTGGTCAAACCGGTACGCCGGAAGCATCTTGTTGCGGTGTTCGAAGTGGCACACGATGACGCGGGGCATGCCAACGGGCTGGTCGTTGACGTACACGCGCTCGTACAATACGTCGAACGCATCTCCTTCCTGCAGCCTCGAAAAGTCAACAGTCCATGCGTAAACCGCGGCCATGGACAAGGCGAGGTTGGTGGGCGCACCGATCCGCTCGAGGTCGACATACAGGCTGGACTCAATGACGCCCTGGGCACGCTCGATGAGGGTGTCAGTGGGGTACGATTCCAAGGTGACGCCGTAAGGTGGGCGCAGGTCGAATCGAGCGTATTGCGTGGCGTTGCGCTGGTAAATGAAGTAACAGGCGGGTTGCACGCTGTCTTGGTCAAAGGCGATCCAATAGGGTTGCTGAGCGCGGATATTGCGAACGTCGTACGTGGATTTAGTTTCATTGGCGAGGTTGGTGATTGCTCCCGCTGAAACGCCTGCGGGGCCGAGGATGTGGGAAAGGGAATTGCCGGGCTGCACCGTGCCGGAATCCACTTCTAGG
>CALGDB010000093.1 GCA_937884175.1 uncultured Flavobacteriales bacterium | reverse complement strand
AGTTGTCGCTTCTTGCAGTGAAGAGGAGGCATCGTTTTCGTCCAATCGCACCAAATATCCATCGCGCAAGATGGGAATGGTCGTCAGGTTGTTGGGCGTCAAACAGTACTTCACGTCTTCGTTCAAGTTGAGTCTTCGCAGCCGTCGGCGGTGCGAGGACGCGCGCAGGAACGCGAACATGTTGTCGCGGGCGGAGCGGTAGATGAACTTCGCCGCAATGGTGCTGTCTTCATCGGCCTTGAACCGACCGCTCTCGATTAGTTGGTCTGCAATGGCTCCAGCACAAATGGTGTCTTCGAGGTTGAACTTGTCTTTCCAGCCCGATGCAAGGACGAGTACATTTTGATCCTTCTCCAAGAGCCAATCACAGAGTGCATTGAGGTTATTGAGGGCACCAATGACCACGGTGTCTTTCTCGCTGGCGATGTCAATGGCCTTGGTGCCATTGGTCGTTGTCAAGACCACGGATTTCCCTGCGAGCTCTTCCTTGCGTTCGATGTAGGCGATGGGGCTGTTGCCCAAGTCAAACCCATGGACGATTTCTCCATTGCGCTCCGCTGCTCCGATGTGGCCTTTTGTCTTCCACTCCTCAGCTGCGGCCACCGATGCGACGGGTTTGATGCGTTCGACGCCGTTCTCCAAGGCCGTGCAAATGGCCGAGGTCGCACGCAACACGTCAATGACGACCACTAATTCAAAGTTCCCCCGGTACAGCGGGTAATCCGCAGGAGAAAAACATACTTCAACGTAATTCAAAAGCCTCGATTCAGGTGGGTGAAAACGTAAGATACGAATTTCAGTGAAACGTCTATTTCTTCAGGAATCCCGGGCGCACCACTTCAGCAGGGATGGCGTTTTTGCGAATGCGTACATAGACGGTGTTGCCCAAGTGGGAATCGCTGCTTGTGATGTACCCCATGGCAATGCTGTGCCCCAACGTGGGGGAACTGGTTCCAGAGGTGACGCGGCCGATCGTTTCGCCGTTCGCGTTTTCAATGGTGTAGCCTGTGCGCGGGATGCCGCGCTCCGTGATGACGAGTCCGCGGAGCAGTTCCGGTGATCCGGATTCCTTTTCAGCTTGGAGCCGCTCGCTGTCGATGAACGGCTTAGTGAATTTCGTGATCCAGCCCAGTCCAGCCGCAATGGGGGAAGTGGAATCGTCAATGTCATTGCCATACAAGCAAAATCCGGCCTCGAGCCGCAGGGTGTCGCGTGCACCCAATCCACAGGGCTGTACGTTGGCGTCCACCAGTGCCTGCCATACAGGCGCAGCGTCGTCGTTTTTGAGGTACAGCTCGAACCCTCCGGCTCCGGTGTACCCAGTTGCGCTTATGAGGCACGGACGACCGCAGACGCTCCCAAAATCAAACGTGTAGTACCCCATGGCAGCGACGTCCGGCCCAGAGCTCAATGGGGCGAGTACCGAAGCTGCCTCAGGGCCCTGCAAAGCAATCAAGGACCAAGCATCTGATTCGTCCGTGACCACTGCGTCGAAGGAATTGTGGTCGTGAATCCACTGGAAGTCTTTCAGGCGATTGGAAGCATTGACGACCAGCATGTACTCGTCTTCCGCAATGCAGTATACCAGCAGGTCATCGACGATGCCTCCTTGGCCATTTGGTATGCAGCTGTATTGGACTTTGCCCGGGGTGAGTTTGCCGGCGTCGTTGCTGGTGACGTGCTGAATCAAATCTAACGCTTGGGCACCTCGAACACGAAACTCGCCCATGTGCGAAACATCAAACATGCCACAGGCCTCTCGCACGGCGTTGTGCTCAATGACCAGACCGGCGTAAGACACGGGCATTTCAAATCCCGCATAGGGAACCATCTTCGCACCTGCTGTTAGGTGCTCCTTGTGCAGGGCAGTCGGGGTGAGTGGGGAAGTCATTTCATCCATGAGGGCGCGAAATTACGTCAAGTTCTGGGAGGGGTCACCAAGTCGTCCAAGCGATGTGATAATTCCTGCGGCCCGAGGACAAACAAGGCGTCAAGAATGGCGCACCCCGGTATGAATCCGTGTTGCTGTTCGAACACCTGTGCGTAGCGATGGAAGGTCCACCCTTCGCCGCTCAGCGCCTTTTTGAACCGGAGGTCATGTGAGACGAGTCCCATCGCTGGGGTTGCATCGGCCGCCGCGGGAATGGCCCATTCACAGGTAGCACAGACCCAGTGAATGCTCGCTTTACACCACGCATGGAGCGTTTTGGTGTGCTCGCCTTTTTTTGGCAAATACGCACTCCACAGGGCTTGAAGTTCATCCTCGAAAAACGCAAAGAAGGGACTCCCACCGTAAGCGGTTTTCAATGAACGCCAACCTTGCTTGGGGAGGAGGTGATCCGAAAGCAGCAATTCCCCTTCCGCCTCCGCATGTTGTACGGGAAACGTGATACGTTGCCTGCCTTGCGGTCCGGCGATGACCATTCGGTTCTGAAGCGATTGCTTCTGAAACGTTGCTCCGACATCGATGAGGGCCCCTTGCCGTGCGAGCCCCCACCAATGCAGTGGTGGAAACGGACAGAGGGGAAGAATGCCGGTCACTTGACGCTTTTGAACATGCGGTCCCAGCGGATTTTGCTCTCGCCGTGCTGGGCTGCATTTTGCTTGGAGAACCAGACAAACGAGGCGCGTCCAACGATGTGGGTTTCAGGCACAAAACCCCACATGCGCGAGTCGGCGGAACGGTGCCGGTTGTCGCCCATCATCCAATAGTAGTCGAGGCCAAACGTATACGTTGTTGCGGGTTGACCATCGATGCGCACGTCATCGCCTACGATTTCGAGGTCATGTCCTTCGTAGGTCGAAATGGCACGGCGGTACAGCGCAATGTTGCGTGGCGTGAGTTCGATGGTCATACCCCGGGAGGGCAAGGTAATGGGACCAAAATTGTCCGGGTCCCAAGCATTGAATTCAGGTAAGTAGGTGTTAGGGAATATTTCCAATCGTCCGCGGCGGTAACTCAGGTCAACACGCTCGATGTTCGTTGCCATGCCGCTGTTTTCTAATTTAGTCCTTTCGTCTGCGGTTAGCGCCCAAATCACCTGAAGCTTTCGCGCCCGCTGTCTTTTCTCTTTCTTGGATAAATTGTCTAATCCTGTATCTATATCCGTTAAATCCAAACCCGTTATGGCCCTTTGTTTTTCAGTCAGTGAAGGAAAGGTGATGGTGTACTCGCACTGGACACCGGCCGGCGGATCCAGTGCTTCTCCGTTGATGAAGAGTTGCCCATCTTCTGCCGTAATGGTCTCACCCGGTAGGGCGACGCACCGCTTCACGTAGTTCTCTGTTTTGTCTAAGGGGCGCGCTCGGATACCAAAGCGTTTTTCAAGGGCGGCCCGGGCTTGGGCTTCGTATGGTGCCGGGTCGTTTACATACGTCTCCACGTTTCCACCGGCGCGTTTGATGGCCTCTATGCGCAGGATGGCGTAGTAATCGTGCCCAGCCCATTGCGGATCGACCACAATGGTGTCGCCGTGGGGAAAGTTGAACACCACGGCATCGTAGCGTTCCACCTCGCGAATGCCTGGAAGGCGTGTGTACGGGAGGGCAAACCACTCGGTGTAGCTCGGCACCATGGAACCCGGTAGCGCGTTGTGAATGAGCGGCACCGAAAAAGGCGTTTGCGGTACTTTCGGACCATAACTCGTTTTGCTTACGTAGAGGTAATCCCCGACAAGCATGCTGCCTTCCATGGAACCGGTCGGAATCATGAAGGCCTCGAAAATGAATGTGCGAACCACGGTGGCAACCACCAGCGCCCACAAGATGCTCTCGCCCCATTCGCGTCCGGTTGACTTTTTTATATTGGTCCAATCTCGCTTACCGACGTATTTGAACCCGGAGCGGCTCAAGACGGGCAGGAACACCCAAGGCAATGCCCCCTGTTTCCATTGATCAACGGTCGATCGCTCGCCAAAGTTGATGCCCAATTCGACGTGCATGATGACCAACATGATGAGGTTTACCCCTGGAATTACCAGCAGTATGAGCCAATACCAAGGGCGTCCGATGGCTTTGAGCCACATCCAATAGTTCAATCCCGGAATGAAACCGTGGGTCTTATTCAGCCCGGCCCGTTCGAACAGGGCGGGGAGAAAAACGATATGCTCAAGGAGAAGGATGCCAAGTAAAATCCAGGGGATCAATTCCATTTTTCATTTCTTTATAAGGCCCGATGTGCTCGTTTCGAGCGCTCGAAGTTCGTGAATTTATGCCCTAGACGGTGCCAACGTATTACAAGTCCGGGTGCAAGTAACGCGGCGGTATGGGGCGCAGGAACGGGACGGAGGTGCAGTGCTAAGTTCTCACTGACGTCAAAAGACAGCAGGTTTGCATCGACGTGGGCGTCGAGGATGCTCAGGGCATGGACACCGATCAAGGCAAACCAACTGAGGTCGCGGTTTCGCCGGTAAAAGGCTTCTTGGCTGCGAGCGGTTTGCAATGCACTGTAATCCGCGGCCGGATCGGATTCCAGTTCGATGAGGTGAGCCCGGGCAGCGTCCAATTGCGTTAAGTTGAAATCGATGGAACTGATGCACCAAGCAATGCCGCCCCAAACCACGGGGGATTTCCAATATTTGCGGTTGGCAATTTGACCGGCGCCGGGGATGAATGTGGCCAACCGCGTCACGTGTTTAATGCGCCGGTCTTCAAGGGAATCTTGGGCCGTAATGGCATTGTTCTGCCCCCAAAGCGAGGCAATGGGCGAAAGCGTGCACAATGCACAAGCCCAAGCGAAAATCCGCAACGTTCGCATCAAAATCCAAGCAAGTTGAGGAGGTTGTCCAACTCGATGGCATCCTTGAAATTCAACTCAATTTTACCGCCGCCTTCTTTGTCTTTTCGCAGGTAGGAGCGCTGTCCGTATTTCAATCTGAGATCGGCTTGAACCTGTTGTTCATCGAAGGTGAGTACGGTTTTGGATTTGGAGCGAGAAGTGACTTTGCTCCTGCGGACACGGGCCAATTCTTCTACGGCACGTACCGAAAGCTGCTCCGATTCAATGCGATTGAAAACAGCTTTTTGCCATGCGGGGTCATCGATGGCAATTAGGGCACGTGCGTGGCCCATGCTGATGGTTTTGTGCCGAACGGCGAGTTGCATTTCTGCTGGGAGCTGCAATAAGCGTACGTAATTGGTGATGGTGGAGCGGTTCTTGCCCAAGCGCACCCCGAGGTCTTCGTGCGTGAGTTCGCACTCGTCGATCAATCGTTTGAACGAAATGGCAATTTCGATGGCGTGCAGGTCTTCGCGTTGAATGTTCTCAACCAAAGCCATTTCGAGGAGGGTTTGGTCGTTGACTTCGCGGATGTAAGCCGGCACTTCTTCGAGTCCGGCCAACTGCGCAGCGCGAAACCTCCGTTCGCCGGAGATGATTTGGTACTTGTCGGCTCGAACTTTATGCACCGTGACGGGCTGGATGATGCCCAATTCTCGGATGCTTTGAGCGAGCTCTTCCAACAGGTTCGGGTCAAATTCCCGTCGTGGCTGCTCGGGGTTGTTGTCGATTTGGGAAATGGTCAACGAGCAGATATTGCCGGCCATTGAGCCAATTACAGGAGGAGTATCCTTCGGTTGTGGATCAACCGTTTCCGAAGCAGGAGCGCCGGGGAGCAAGGCGCCAAGACCTCTTCCGAGTGCTTTTTTCTTGGACATGCCGTGCGGGAGGATCAGTTGGAAACAGGGATGATCTTTTCCTCGTCCGTCATTTGCGTCATCTGGTTGCGCTGGAGGATTTCTCGGGCGAGGTTCAAGTAATTGATGGACCCTTTGGATGAGGCGTCGTGCATTATGATGGACTCCCCGAAGCTCGGGGCTTCGCCTAAACGCGTATTACGGTGGATGATGGTCTTCATTACTAGGTCTTGGAAGTGTGTACGCACCTCGTCAACGACTTGGTTGGCCAGTCGCAGGCGGGTGTCGTACATGGTCAACAAAATACCTTCGACTTCGAGCGAATCGTTCAATCCGTTTTGCACGATTTTGATGGTGTTGAGCAATTTACCCAATCCTTCGAGCGCGAAATACTCGCACTGAACAGGAATGAGAACGGCGTCCGCTGCGACGAGGGAATTGATTGTAATCAAGCCAAGACTGGGTGAGCAATCGATGATGATGAAGTCGTAATTGTTGCGCACGGTGTCCAGTGCCTTGCGCAACTGGTGCTCGCGCTCTGCTTTGGAAATCAATTCAATTTCAGCGCCTACCAGATCAATGCGCGCCGGAAGCAAGTCGAGGTTGGGGCTTGAAGTAGCTAAAATGGAGTCAGCAAGGTTGGTGTCGCTAAGAAGGGCCTCATAGGTGCCTTTGTTTACAGTGTGCAGGTCGATACCCAAGCCGGACGTCGCGTTGGCTTGTGGATCGGCGTCAATCAAGAGGGTCTTGTATTCCAAAACACCGAAACATGCGCCCAAATTAATGGCCGTGGTGGTTTTACCTACTCCTCCTTTTTGATTCGCTACTGCTATGATTTTGCTCATGACGTTCTGTTTGTACTGTTAGGTTCGCAAGGACCGTTACAAGCTGTGAATTCAACGCAAATTCCGCAGATTTTTGTTCGCAAACGGATACTTTATGACCCCTCTCAAAGGTAGCAGGTTGAAAAGAGAAGCTCGCGAAAAGTTATTCACCGTTTCGCTTGCTAATGTGCAGTATGCAGGAGGCCTTCAAGGGCCATTCAATTTGGGTTAGAGGTCATCAAAACTGATGTCATCTGCGTCATTCTCTCTCTCCGTTTCGCTCGATTTTTCCGCAACTGGTTCGGCCTCTGCCTTTGCCTTGCGCTCCGCAATGGGATCGCGGTAATTGCCCGTGGCCATTAATTCTTCGATCTTTTGAACCGCATCAACAAATCCTTCCTCAAAGTTTTCGAAATCTTCTCGGTACAGAAAAATCTTGTGCTTCTGGTAGTGCACGTTGCCATCGTCATCAAACCGGCGTTTGCTCTCCGTAATGGTCATGTACAAATCTTGGCCACGTGTGGCTTTGACATCGAAGAAGTACGTTCGTTTTCCGGCGCGGACGGGTCGGGAATAGATTTCCTCTCGGTTCTTTTGATCGCTCATCTTTCAAACTCTATCGTTGCTAATATATTCGTCCCAGTGTAAGAACCAAAACGAAAGCGATAAATCTGCACGGCTTTAGCGCAGCAGCTGGAGGTGTCCGTGGTAGGTCTGGGGCAGGGTCAGTAGGTCCAAAATGAAGGCTTCGTAGTAGTACAAGCCATCGGGAGCAAAATGGGCACCATCGCGCACTTGGCCCAACCAAGGTTCATTTTGGGAGTTCGTTTCCCACACCAATTCACCCCATCTGTTGTAGACGTTGATTCGGTAGTCCGAGACACCGAGGGCCACGGGCAACCAAGCATCATTGAGGCCGTCGTGATTGGGCGTAAAGGCATTGGGTGCATAAAATACCGTGCCTGCAACGGCCACCTGGCCAGTGGCTGTGTTGGTGCAGCCGGCTTCATTGATAACGGTTTGCACGACGTCAAAGTAGCCACCGTCACTGAACGTGTACGTTCCACTGCATTCGCTAGAGGATCCTCCGTCTCCGAAGTTGTAATAACAGGACACATTGCCCGTCGCCAACGTTTCGTATTCGATGACTGGATTGAGGATATCCACCTGGTTGGGGGTGATGTTAAAGCCGGCACTGGGAACGGCTTGGACCTCGATTAATCCCGACTGGGTGAGCAGTAATTCTTGGCTGCAGTAGCCTGAGGAATTCATGGTCAACGTAACGCTGTACGTCCCGGGATTTTCATAGACATGAACCGGATTCGCCGAGACGGAGCTGGTGCCGTCCCCGAAGTCCCACAGGTAAGTCGTTGCCGTTTCCGTCTCACTCGTGTTGTTGAACGAAACGGAATGCGGCGGGCACCCGATGGGAGGTCCCCCTTGAAAACCAATGCTCGGATCAGCGATGACCCAGATCTCCTCGGTTACAGTGACTTCACACCCGTTAGCGATAGCCATCACTTCTACGGTGTATGTGCCGGGTTCGGCGTAGACGAGGTTGGAGACCGAAGCTCCGTTGACGGTTGCGCTCACCGTTTCCCCCCCAAAGTCCCACGAATACGTCGTGATGGGGTCGTTTTCCACCAACGGCATCAAGGAGAAGTTGTTGGTCGAAAAGCACTCGGGGTCGGGTGCTTGAAAGGCCGGGTCAATCTCAGGGAAAATCTCCACTGTAGAGTAAGATGTATCAGCGCACGTGTAAGGCGTTGTTACTATTAGTTCGACCGTGAAGACACCTTCGCCGGGGTAGGTGTAGGATGGCGATTCTTCTGTTGACGTGTCGTCGTTTGTGCCGGGCACGCCAAAATCCCAGAACCAATTCTCTCCGTTCAGTGACAGGTTTTCAAACTCAAAGTCGAATCCCTGGCAGAATGAGCTCTGGTCAGCAACGCTAGCTACGGGTGATTCGGGCGCGTCCCACTCAAAATTGACGGAGGATTCGCAACCGAAATGTTCGGCCTCTAAGGTGATGCTCCAATTGTCCGCGTTTGCGAATGTCACCCAGTCCGTGGTCAACCCTTCTTGGCTGCTGGGGAGCCCGCCAATCAGGTTCCACATCAAATTGGTGTTATCCGTAAATGCACCATTGGCTTGTAAGTCAAAGGCTTCAACTCCATTCAAACATTCAAAATCAATGACTTCTACGTCGAGGTCGAGAGGTTGATAGACGTAAAAGACCTGCGACGAAGTGTCGGCACATGGCCAAGTTGGATTGGCGATCAACGTGACGGTGTACACGCCGGTGTCCGGATACGTGTACGTCGGGTTACTCAAAGTACTGACGTCCGTGTCTGTATCAGGCACTCCAAAATCCCAAAGCAAGCTCTGGGCACCGATGCTGTTCTCGGTGAATCCGATGGTTTCACCGATGCACAGCTGATTGTCTGTTTGCGGTTGAACTGCTGAAATGATGGTCGGGTCGCACATCACTACGTTGAACTGGAAATCGCGCATGACCGTGCTCAGTAGTTCACCGTCTCTGTACTCGGAAACGCAAATACCGATGACGTAGGCACCGGGTGTTGTCGGGAATCCGGTGATCTGACCAGTCGCCGGGTCAATCTCGAAGGGCGGATTGGAAGGGATGGGATCTGTAGCGCTGAAGCCTCCGCCCCAAGGAATCGGTGTAAAAGTGGAGGCTGGCTGAGGGTTGGGCGACGGATCGTTCGGCGATCCGCCATCGAGCGGCGTACAAAACGAATACACCAGCGAATCCCCATCTGCATCCGTCGCGCTTTGATCCAAGAAGAAGTCGAAGTTGGTGCAAATGGCTTCGGGCGGGTATACGTTGAATTGGGGACTGTTGTTCGGGCTGCTATCGTTCGTGAACGGCGGGATTTGAGTGGTGAGCGTGATTCCGACATCCCCGGGATTCGGGATGTTTGCTATTCCCGGGTTCCGGCAACAGCGCTGGAAGATCAGATCATAGCCCGTATCACTCGCAGGCAGATTCAGGACAATGGTGTACTCCAACCGTTGCATGCACAGGTCGGGTGGCAAGTTACCACAGGGGTTTTCCAGCACGGTTTCGAGGGGCTCGATAGAAGCCTCGACCAAATCGACATTGTACAAGGCATACAAATTGTCCAGTTCGTACACGCCCAATTTGATCGTCGGATCAAGATTGGTTCCCCCGCTTTGCCATCCACTCGGTTCGATGCTGCTATTGTAGCATTCCCGGTAGAAAATCAAGGTGATTTCAAAATCACCACCGCCGAGATAGTTATAGAAAATCTCCCCACCCATGGCATGCGCCGCCCTTACTTGCGTCGCCTGCAGGGCGCACAAGAGGAACAGCATCACCTTCCCAAAGACAGCAGGCAACTTCATATGCTGGAGGTACGACAAAATCGTTGAAAATATTGGAGCGAAAATATAACAACTGTGGTGCCGGTTTAGTTGCAATCGCCGTAACTTTCAAGCGTGGAAGAAGAAAATAAGCGCATGCGCTTTGATGCGATGCCTATGCACCCCGATGTGCTTGATGCACTGGATGCAATGGGGTTTGAAGAAGCAACCCCCATTCAAGAACAGGCCATACCGACCATCCTTAAAGGCAAGGATTTTCTTGGTATTGCCCAAACGGGAACGGGCAAGACGGCGGCTTTTTTGCTGCCGACCATTGATCGGATCTTAGACACAGAAGATAACGGCAAGACCAAAGCATTGATTGTTGTGCCTACCCGCGAATTGGCGATGCAAATCGACCAAGCGGTGGAGGGGTTTGGCTACTATGCCAAGGTCACAAGTTTGGCCATATACGGCGGCGGTAGTGCCCATGATTTCAGCCGAGAGAAGAAGGCCTTGACCGATGGCGCGGACATCATCATTGCCACGCCGGGTCGTTTCTTATCTCACCTGACGCTGGGATATGTGGATTTGTCGGAATTGCAATGCTTGATTTTGGATGAGGCAGATCGTATGCTGGACATGGGCTTTGTGGGAGACATTATGCGCATTGCCGAAAAATGCCGCGACGATCGACAGACCTTGCTGTTCAGCGCTACCATGCCAGATCGCATTGAGGACTTAGCCAGTGACCTGCAAAAAGATCCCGAAGTCGTGAAGCTGGCGTTGTCCAAGCCCGCTGAGAAGATCAAGCAAGGCGCCTACGTGCTTTTTGATCACCAGAAAGACGACGTACTTGTGAAAGTGTTGAAGGACAGGAATGTGGCATCGGGTATTGTGTTCACTTCCCGTAAGAAGACGGTTGGCCAGGTCATCCGCGTTCTACGCAAGGCGGGCATCAAATGCGAGCGCATCTCATCCGATTCCGAACAAAGCGAACGGGAGGAGGTCATGCTCGGCTTTCGCCAGCGCAAATTCCCCATCCTCGTGGCGACCGATGTGGTCAGCCGAGGCATCGACATCGACAACATCGAGTTGGTGGTCAATTACGATGTGCCACCCAATGAAGAGGATTACGTGCACCGCATTGGCCGAACCGCACGCGCCAACCGCGATGGGGAGGGCATCACATTGGTCAATCCTGATGACCAGCTACGATTCGGCCGCATTGAACGGCTGATTGAACGTTCGGTGGAAAAGCTGGACTTGCCTGGGAATGTAGGCAAGGGCCCGGAATATGATCCCAAAAGCGGACGACGCAGAGGTGGTGGAGGTCACCGCGGAAGCAAGGGCCCACGCAACCGCCACCACCAAGGCAAAGGAATCAACAACGGGAAGCCCAAGCGCAAAGGCGGAAACCGCCTCCATCGCAAAGGTCCAAAGCCATCCGGTCATGGCGGGTGATAAGCCTCAATTTCAGCCTAAATCGGAGAAGGAGTGGTTGGATGCACTGGACGCTGAGGCCTACCGTGTGATGCGCCAAAGCGGCACCGAGCGACCGTTCTCATCTCCGCTCCACCAGACCGGTCATCAAGGTGAATTCTTGTGCAAGGGCTGCGGAGCCAAGCTGTTCGATGCTTCAGCTCAATTTGATTCCGGATGTGGCTGGCCCAGTTTCGATCGCGAGGCGTCCAATGGGATAATAAAAGAGGTGCTCGACAAAAGCCACGGCATGGTCCGGGTTGAAGTGCGATGCGCTACGTGCGATGGCCATCTCGGTCACCTGTTTCCTGATGGACCGACCGAGACGGGTATGCGCTACTGTATCAATGGTGTTTGCCTGATTCCTCAGTAGCGTTGCGGGCCACGCGGTCTGCGATCGCTGGGACGTTGGCCATTGCCTGATTCGATTCCTTTCATCCGTCGTTTCATCACCCGCGTTCTGAATTCGCGCTCCACTTGTTTGATCATACCTGCACGTCGGTATCCGATGAAAGCTGCGATGCGGTCGATGGCTTGGTATCGAAGTTCGAGGCCGGCTAGTTGCAATTGCTTCAATTCTTGAATCAATTCGGCAGCTTCCTCGTCTGATTCCGTGGATTTCAGTTGCGTTTCAATCGAGCGAACGGCATCCCCGTGGGCTTTGAGTTTTTCCTCTTGCTCATTCCAGGCGGGCCAGAAAAGAGCGCTTTCCTCTGGGGTCAGGGACAGTTCTTCCACAAAAAAGGCTACGCGCAACGCCTGCATGCGGTCTTCCCGCAATTCTTTCTGCGATTGTGGCTTCTGGGCAATAGCCAGCATCGGTATCATGAATAAAAGGGTCAAAAAAGACAGTGAATTATGCATCGGTGGTTTCATTTAAAACGGTTTCAAACAGGAGGTCATCGTCCATCCAGATTTCGATTTCTACATCATCCAGTTGAATGGACTGTACGGGGGTGCGGTCCCACAAGCACGCAAATGTCTCGCATGCTTCAGGGGTTTGCAGGAGGCTGAAGAACAGTCCTATAGCCAAGGTGGCAGCGAGGCCTGCAGCCCACGAGTATCGCCCCAACCCACCGACATGCTTCAGCTCGCGTTCAGTTGCCGGTGATGAAGCTCGTTTCCAGATGGCTTTTTGCTGCTGATTGAAAAACCCTTCGGGTGTCCTATATGGTGTATTCTTTTGGGGCATAGTCGACGTTAATTAGACGAAAAGCAGTAGAAAAAGTTTAATCGTTGCTGGAAGTCAGGTGAGCTTGGACTTTGTTCTTGGCATGAAAGAACGAGGCTTTGGCAGCCCCTTCTGATGTACCAGTGAGTTGAGCAATATCCGCATAGGCCATTTCCTGAAAATATCGGAGGGTGAATACCTCACGCTGTCGAGCGGGGAGGATTTGAAGCGCGGCATGGAGCTTACGCTCGGCTTCATCTCCGTCAAAAAAGGGGTCGGCTTCAAGTCGGGCTTCCCATTCGGAAGCCTCTGAATGGGCATGGCGCAAGTCCAATTGTTTGCGCGATCGAAGGGCATCCAGTCCTTTGCTGCGCGCGATGGTATACAGCCACGTTGAGAACTTGGCCTCGCCCCGAAAGGTCTCGATGGAACGGAACACTTGCAGGAACGTCTCCTGCGTAGCATCGGCAGCATCGTCATGCTCATTCAACATGCTGCGCAAAAAGGAGTAAATGGGAACATGCCAGGCCCCCATCATGGCGGCAAATGCCTGTTCACGCTTCAATCCTGTGGCATGGACTAAATCTTCGAGCCAGTCGGGTTGAGATGGGTTGCCATGCATTGTGTATGGGACGAGTCAATGGCGCAATCGTTTAACCGCCCTTCTTTCGCTCCAAAACCGCCCACAGCAAAAGGCCTGCGATGAAGGTCAGGATGGAAATCACTTCGGCTTGGGTCACAGCCATGCCCAGCACGTCCAATTCCACATTGACCCGGATTTTTTCAATGAAAAAGCGTTCCAATCCATTGAAAACGCAATACAACGCGAACAACCGCCCTGGAACAGCAATGCGTTTGCGCACACTCCACAGCAGTGCGAAGATGAGTACGGCCATAAGGGTTTCATAAAAGGCGGTGGGGTAGACCCCCGGGTCTAAGTAGGTTCCGTATCCATCGAAAATCGGCCACGGATCTTCAGGGCCGATGAGCTTGCCGGTGTACCCAGCTGGGCGGGCACCGTAGACACTATTCACGTTGTTGGGAAATGCATACGACCACATCCAATCTGGCAAAAGGCCCATCCAGTCGGGTTTGGGATGCGGATTCGGAATGCCCCAATCACCGTCCCCACTGACTTGGCAACCAATGCGACCGATGCCATACGCGAGCATCAATCCCGGTGCAGTCGCGTCAGCAAGCGGGAGAAATTTCAAGTTGTTGCGCTGCGCGTACAGATAAACGGCCAAGCCGCCGACAATCAAACCGCCGTAAATGGTCAAACCACCGAGGAAGTTTTGCAAGGAGGGCTCGCTAAAAAACCGAACCATTTCTTCGGGGTACTCAAGGAGGTGAAACAGCTTTGCCCCTGCAATGCCTCCAATCGCAGCAGCCGTTACGATGCCGCCAACGTTCTGGCTGGCAGGCACTTCCACGGTTTTATTGATTGGTTTTAAACCTGTTTTTCGGGCTTCCCAGTAGCGCCATCCCGCGAAAAGAGCAGCGAGTACCAGCCCCAGGAGGGGGCTGCCTTCAAGGCTGAAGAGGTGGCGCTGTGGCATACCGGTTTGAAATAACTCGTCGGCGTTGACTGCGAGGTAGATGAACTTCCATCCTAAGATGAAACCGACCAAAGCCTGCGTGAGATATTCCGTCCAGGCGACTGGCCCCCCAATGGTCACAGTCATCGATGTGGGCTGAAAAATGCCTGAGCGCTGTTTCCGGTCCATTTCCTTGCGCAGGGTGAATGCCGCAGCAACAAAGGCCAAGGCCACGAACAGACCGAAGCTGTTGACCAGTTTCAGAGCGGGAATGTCCCATCCGAAGAGATCGAGCAAGGCATGGTAAAGGGTTGGGTACATGGGTCAGGTGAGCGTAGGGTTCACAATGGAGCCGGAAGCGTAGCCTGCGGCATGAACGGTGTGAATCTGGACGGGCGCAATTTGGTTGGCTTCCACGGCTCGGGCCTCGATGCCAACGCGCACGTACTCGGGGGTATAGCCAAAACGTAGTCCGTTTTCGGTGCTTTCCTCGAACAGTACTGGTTTTGACGTGCCTAGGAAATCCTCATAGTGTTGGCGCTGCATTTTCAACGACAGCATCCGCAATTGCTTGGTTCGTGCTTTGCGCTCTTCCACTGGCACCGACTCGTCCATCCGAGGAGCGGTTGTTTGGCCCCGTTCCGAATAGGTGAATACGTGGAGGTAACTGATCGGGAGGTCCAACAAGAAGGCTTGGGTCTCCGCAAACGCCGCCTCGGTTTCATTCGGGAACCCTGTTATGACGTCTACGCCAATGCTCGCTTGGGGGAGGACGTTGCGAATGGCCTCGATGCGTTCCCGGTACAACGCCGTTCGGTAACGCCTCCGCATCGCTTTGAGCACGGGGTCCGAACCGCTTTGCAGCGGGATGTGAAAGTGGGGTTGGAACTTGTTGCTCTCCGCGACGTGGGCGATGATTTCCGGGGTCAAGAGGTTGGGTTCGATGCTGCTGATGCGGAACCGTTCTGCAGGCACCTCTGTTTCGAGGGCTTGGACCAAGTCCAAAAACGATTCGCCAGTCGATTTGCCGAAATCACCGATGTTCACCCCGGTCAGTACAATCTCCTTGGCTCCTTGATCTGTAGCTTGCCGGGCTGTGGCCACGGTTTCTTCTACGGAGGCATTTCGGGAGCGGCCTCGTGCCAGTGGAATGGTGCAAAATGAGCAGAAATAGTCGCACCCATCCTGGACCTTCAGAAAGGTCCGTGTGCGGTCTTGGCTGGAGAATCCCGGGATGAAAGAGCGTACTTCTTTGATCGGACTTATGGCGACCTCGGCTTGCGTTTTTTTGGCGCTGATGTGCTCGAGGAGATTAAATTTTTCCGAAGCGCCGAGGACGATGTCCACCCCCTCAATTTCGCTGATTTCTCTTGGTTTCAGTTGCGCATAGCAGCCGATGACAGCGATGAATGCCTCGGGGTTGCTGTTGAGGGCTCGACGCACAGCATTGCGGCATTTGGCATCGGCTTGCTCCGTAACGCTACAGGTGTTGATGACCACCACGTCTGGGGCGTCGTCGATCCCAACCCGCGCGTACCCT
>CALGDB010000092.1 GCA_937884175.1 uncultured Flavobacteriales bacterium | reverse complement strand
ATCCACTACCACTCCGAGCGCGATGAAATCGTGTTGAGCAGTCGGCATTGGAACGAAATCTGGGTAATCGACCACAGCACCACCACCGAGGAGGCGGCCGGGAGCAGCGGAGGCCAGCATGGGAAGGGCGGAGATTTACTTTGGCGGTGGGGCAATCCAGCAGCTTATGGCCAAGGAGATGAGAATGATCAAACGTTCTTCGGCCAGCACGACGCGCAATTCATCGACGATGATGAAGGGCTCTATATCAGCGTTTACAACAACGGCATCGGTCGACCAGATGGCAGCTACAGCACTGTGCACCACATCGCTGTCCCCTTGGATGCAAACGGCGGATACCCCGGGACCAGTGAATCGGCCTTCGAGCCCAATGCAGCAGCGTGGACCTATCCTACGAACCCGGACTCATCATTTTACTCTCCCAATATCTCCGGCTATAGCTTGTTGCCCGACGGCCACCACCTCATCTGCCAGGGCGCCGATGGCCGCTTTTTCGAATTGGATAGGACGGGCGACCTCGCATGGGAATACATCAACCCCATTACCAATACGGGCACCTTGGCGCAGGGCAGCAATCCGGTTCAAAACGGAGTTTTCAGAGCTACGGCCATTCCGGCAACCCATCCGGGCCTGATCGGACGCGACTTAACGCCCGGTGCTCCACTTGAATTGAATCCATCGCCCCTTGACTGCAGCGTCGATGTTGGAGGTGCTGTGGCCAATCCAACTGCGGAGGCATGGCCCAATCCCGCTCGCACCGTGCTCACCATCGGTCACCTCCAACCCGATCAACCAACCCACATCGAAATCTTCGATGCCACCGGGCGCATGCAATGGAACGGTATCGCAACGCATGAAATCACTGTGGACATTCGCTTTTGGCCATCGGGATTGTATGTCGCAATTTTACGGCCATGGAATTCCGACGCACGCCACTCGGCTCCACGAACCCTCAAATTTTTGGTGAGATGAAAACCGCTCCCTGCATCGCCTTCCTCTTGAGCATCCTCCCCTTGGCGTGGGTTTGCAGCCAATCCAACACCGTCGGCACGATTGCCTACGACCCCGCCCTTTATTCAGATGGATATACGCTCATCTACCCCCACAACCAACCCCATGCGCGGCTCATCGACGCCTGCGGAGAAGTCGTTCACATGTGGACCAACGACTCCTTGCGTCGGCCGGGGAACAGCGCGTATTTGACCCCCGCAGGCAACTTGGTTTGGGCACATCGTCCTGCCAACTTTCAGAACGACGCCATCTGGGCAGGTGGCGGTGGTGCCGTCATCGAGGCGCGGTCATGGGACAATTCCGTGCTGTGGAATTACGCCCTCAACGATTCTACGGGCCGTTTGCACCATGATTTTGCACTGACCAATACCGGAACAGTGCTCGCCATCGCGTGGGAACGAATCGATTCGATCACCGCGGTAAACGCTGGCCGCAACCCCGACCTGCTCGAAGGCGGTGAACTCTGGAGTGAACGCATCATCGAGTTGATGCCCAACGCAGCAGGCAGCGCCGACGTCGTCTGGGAATGGCGTGCATGGGATCACCTCGTGCAGGACTTCGATTCCACCAAAGCCAACTTCGGCGATCCCGGCCAGTCGCCCCACCTGATTGACGTCAACTTCGGCACCCCCAGTTCAGCTGCTCCGGATTGGCTGCACATGAATAGCGTGGACTACAACCCAGCACTGGGACATATCCTCATGAGCGTTCCTACGTTTGACGAATTGTGGATCATTGACAAAGCGGCAACGGACGACGGTTTGATCTGGCGCTGGGGCAATCCAGAAGCTTACGTAAGCGGCACGAGCGGAGACCAGCAATTGCACTACCAGCATGCCGCGCGATGGTTGGATGCCCCTTACCACGCCGGCACGCCCGATTTTGGTAAAATCGCCGTCTTCAATAACCGCAATCCCGGTGCCACTGGCCCCTTCTCAAGCGCCCATTTGATTGCACCAGAACTCATAGAAAACGAGGCGTCGACCGGATACGCGATGACCACCGTCAATGACACAGCCACCTTTGCGCCTTCGGGATTTGATTGGACTTGGACCGCGCCGAACCCAACCGATTTCTTCAGCAGTGGGCTTTCCAATTTCGAACGACTGCCCAACGGCAACAACCTCCTCCTCAGTGGGCGCAAAGGAGAAATTTTTGAATTCACCGCAAGCGGAGATACCGCTTGGTCTTACCGCGTTCCCCTCGATGGTGGCGCGACGGTTGGACAGGGGACTGAACTCGGCATCAACGCGAACCTGCTGTTCCGCGCTACGCGGTATCCGGCCCAATACCCTGCGTTCAACTCGGTCGATTTAACCCCTATGGGACCCTGGGAACTCGACCCTGCCCCCCTGCTCGTATGCCTGCCGTGCAGCCTCACGGCTATTGTGAGTGTTGAAGTGGGTAGCGCCTTTGCCACAGTTAATGGAGCCAATGGCACCTACAGCGTGACGTGGCTGCTTGAAGGCATGGAAATGTGCACCGGTGCAGCGATTAGCCTGGATGGGCCTTGTGCGGAAGCTGCCGAGGCCTTGGCGAATGGTGCCGTGATGGATGTAATCGTGGAAGATGAATCCGGGTGTGAGTTTGCCACCCAAGCCACGTGGATCGCCTCCTCCATCGATGAACATGCACCAGTCTTACGCGTTTGGCCGAACCCGGCCCAAGGAACCGTGTACATCACAGGCGGCTGGCCAGAGACTACCGCCTCGTTGCATTCGCTGACGGGCCAGTTAGTGGCTACGCAACGACTGAACGCGGATGCGCAAAGCGCCCTCCTGGACGTCAGCGCGGTCCCAGCAGGGGCCTACCTCCTCCGCGTGGGTCCGCTGTGCTCCCACATCCTGATCCGTCGTTAACTTTCGAACATGACCACGGAACCCTCCATCCTGACTTTGACCCAACACGGGATTTGTACGATTACGTTGAACCGTCCTTCGGTATTCAACAGCTTCAACCAGGAAATGGGCCGGGCTTTTCAGGCGGCCCTCGATGCCGCCGCAGCAGACGAAGCCGCTCGGTGTGTGGTCATTACGGGCAATGGCAAAGCCTTCTGTGCAGGTCAGGACCTTAAGGAAGTCACCGCACCAGACGCCCCGGATTTTACCGAGATCGTAGAGCAAACCTACAACGAGAGCATCCGCCGCATTCGCTCGATGGAAAAGCCGGTGGTCGGCGCTGTCAACGGCGTCGCTGCAGGCGCCGGAGCCAACATCGCCTTGGCGTGTGATCTGACCGTAGCACGCGCGTCCGCTCCTTTCATTCAGGCATTTTCCAAAATTGGCCTCATTCCCGACAGCGGAGGAACGTGGTTCTTGCCGCGCCTAGTTGGCATGCAACGGGCTGCAGCCTTGGCATTCCTCGGCGACAAACTGAGCGCCACCGAAGCCGAGGCGATGGGACTCATCCATAAAGCGGTGGCCGACGAAGCTTTCGAAGCCGAAGTGGCTGCACTTGCCGAGCGACTTGCCCAGTTGCCAACCCGGGGACTCGGCTTGACCAAACGCGCCTTCAATGCCGGATGGGAGGCGGAATTATCAGACCACCTCACCACGGAGCGAGACTTGCAAATGGAGGCATCGAATACCGCCGACTATGCCGAAGGCGTTGCGGCGTTTCTCGAAAAGCGTGCCCCTCAATTCAAAGGATCATGACCGGTGACTGGATTGCTGTGTCGGACCGATTGCCAGAGGACGACCAACGCGTGCTGGCATTCATTCCTGGGAACCGGGTATTCCTTCCCGGTAAGGACCTGGCGTTCGAAGTTCGGGAGGTTATCGTCCTGCGATTCTGCGCCGATTACTTCGCCGACCAGGCCGAAAAGCGCGAAAAACATGGGCGTCACTTCTGGGCGGGCGAAGGCAACAGCAACCACTTCTTCAGCGACGTGACGCACTGGATGCCCATGCCTAAGGGACCGAACCCGTCCTGAGCATCAGCGCAGCGCGAGCGCGTGCATTTGGATGGCCGCCAGACCGGCCGTCTCCGAGCGCAGGCGTTGTTCCCCGAGGGATACGGCTGCAGCCCCCATCGCGCAAGCGGCATCGATTTCGGAAACCGTAAAGTCGCCTTCAGGACCGATGGCCACCCAACACGGCGCAGTCGTCGGTACCGCGTCGAACAAGTGCTTTTGCTCCCCCGGTTCGCAATGCGCGATGAACCCGGCCGCGGAACGGGCTTCTTCGGCATTCAACCAATCCTGCCATGCCATCGCTGGAGTCAACTCCGTAAGCCACAGCTGTCGGGATTGTTTCAACGCACTGATCAAGATTTTTTCCCAGCGCTCCGCCTTCTCAGTTCTTCGCTCGCTGCGTTCTGTCCACACGGGCTGGATTTTGCGAACGCCATACTCCATGGCTTTTTCCAAGAGCCATTCAAAACGATCGGTGCTCTTGGTCGGCGCGATGACCAGCGTAAGGGGGCATTTCGGGGCCGGCTGGGTCTCCACCAATTCCGTTGAAACCACGCAGCGACGCTTGTCCGCTTCCGTTAGAACTCCCTCGTACCGGTGGCCTTGGCCATCGACCAAGCCGATGCGGTCGCCCTCAGCGGCGCGCAACACGCGCACCAAGTGCTTGGACTCCTCGGGGTCCAAGGTGTGGATGGCATCAACGCTGGGCGCATAGAAAAATCGCATGGCCCAAAGGTATTCGTCGCCGACGAAACTTAGGCAGTGGCCGGAGCGGCTTCCAGCATGGCAGCATTGGCCGCGTGTTCGAATTGCGCAAAATTCGAATTAAACAGCTGGGCCAGTTTGGCCACCGCAGCCTGATAAGCCGAGGTGTCGTCCCACACCTTAGCGGGAATCAGCACCTCATCCGGCACACCGGGGCAAGCCGTTGGCGAATGCAAACCAAATACCGGATCCTTGTGCATGGCGGCACCGTCGAGTGCTCCGTTCATGGCAGCGCGGATCATGGCGCGTGTGTACTTCAGTTTCATGCGCGTTCCCACGCCATAGCCTCCGCCGGTCCAACCGGTGTTGACCAGCCAAATCCGCACGCCGTGCTGCTGCACCTTCTCCGCAAGCATTTCGGCATACTCTGTGGGAGGCAACGGCATGAATGGCGCGCCGAAACAGGCCGAGAAAGTCGCCTGTGGTTCTGTGACCCCAACTTCAGTTCCTGCCACCTTAGCGGTGTACCCGGAAAGGAAGTGGTACATCGCTTGTCCCGCGTCCAACCGGCTGATCGGAGGCAACACACCGAACGCGTCGCAGGTCAAAAAGAAGATGTCCTTGGGATGGGCGCCCGTCCCGTCAGTAGACGCGCCCGGAATGTGCGTGATTGGATAAGAGACCCGGGTGTTTTGCGTAATGGAAGCATCGAAGTAATCCGGTGTCACTCCGTCTTGCTGGAAACCGATGTTTTCGAGCATCGCGCCAAACTTGATCGCATTGTAAATCTGCGGTTCGCGGTCCGCATCGAGGTCGATGGTCTTGGCGTAACAGCCGCCTTCCATGTTGAACACACCGTCTTCGCCCCATCCGTGTTCATCGTCCCCGATGAGCGTGCGGTCCATATCGCTTGAAAGCGTGGTCTTGCCAGTACCGGAAAGGCCGAAGAAGACCGCCGTCTCTCCTGCATCATTGACGTTGGACGAGCAGTGCATGGGAAACACGTTGTGCACCGTCGGCAAGACAAAATTCATTACGGAGAACATGCCCTTTTTGATTTCGCCCGTGTAAGCGGAACCGGCAATGAGGATCAACTTCTTCGTAAAACTGACCGCTGTCACATTCGCCTGTCGGCACCCGTGCATCTCGGGATTCGCCTGGTAAGAGGGGGCGCAAATCACGGTCCATTCTGGAGAAGGAACCAACACGTCCTCTTCTTCCAACCGAATGAACATGTTGGAGACGAATAGATTCGCCCATGCCTTTTCGGAAATGACACGCGTCTTGATCTGAGATGCGGGATCCGCACCTACGGCCGCGTCTCTCACAAAAACACTGCGGCCTTTAAGGTGCTGCGCGATGTCCTCGTGCAGCCGATCGAAATGGACCGCCTCCATGGGCTGGTTAATGTCACCCCAATCAACGCGATCAGCGGTGAGCGCGTCCTTGACGAGGAAGCGGTCTTTGGGTGAACGTCCGGTGAATGCACCAGTCGACACGGCCAACGCACCGGCATCGGTAAGCACGCCTTCGCCTCGGAGGAGGGTTTGTAAAATAAGTTTTGCGGGGGGAAGGTTCCAGTGGGCGCGTGCCACTCTTTCCAGTTTGACGGCATCCAACGACGCGTCAAAGGGGGTGTTTCCAACGTGTTTCATGAGAGAATTGATCATTGCATTTCTCATCGCTAAAAGTAGATTAATTGTTACGAGTGTGAGGGCCTTTGATTTCGAATAAATTCAAAAACAAATGTGGCCCAACTCAAAGCCATAAGGACGCCACCCAAGGGAGCAGCCCAACTCACTCGACCCAGCAAATCGGAATCCGGAGCGATGCTCTCGGCACCCACCGTGCCGCAAAAAAGCAAGGTTCCGAGGACCAAGATCCGCTCCGACCACATGCGAGTGGTCATGCCCAAACACAGGGCGCGCACGAGCACCATCACCACAAGCCCCAATCCCATGAATCGAAAATACTCCACCGCGATGCCCCACCGCGCCTGGAGTTCTGCCGTCTCCATGCCGTGACGGCCATATGCCGCGAGCAACACAGAGGCTCCAATACACAGCAAACCCCAAGCAACCCAGAGGCATT
>CALGDB010000091.1 GCA_937884175.1 uncultured Flavobacteriales bacterium | reverse complement strand
TCCACATTTTCACCGGAATTCCGGGAAAAAAAGCCCTTTTTCGCATGATTCCACCCGCTATCTTTGGCGGCTATTCGTAACAAAACCAATAGCCCATGCGCGCTGCCATTACTGCCGTAGCAGGATACTTACCCGATGATGTGTTGACCAACGCCGACCTCGAAAAGATGGTCGACACCAACGACGAATGGATCCGTTCCCGAACGGGAATCCAAGAACGTAGGATCCTCAAGGACCCCACCAAGGCCACATCGGACATGGGCGCAGAAGCGGTCAAAGAATTGTTGGAGAAGCGCGGCATCGACGCGACGGAGGTGGACCTAATCATCTGTGCTACAGTCACCGCCGACATGCACTTCCCCGCGACGGCTAACCTCATCGCGGACAAAGTGGGAGCGGTGAACTCTTGGGGGTATGACTTGAGTGCGGCGTGTTCCGGATTCATTTTTGCTCTGACCACCGGCGCCCAATTCATTCAAAGCGGCCGGTACAAAAAGGTGGTCATTGTAGGGGCGGACAAAATGAGCTCCATCGTCGACTATACGGACCGCACTACCTGCATTTTGTTTGGTGATGCCGCCGCGGCTGTGTTGCTCGAGCCCTCTGAAGAATACGGGGTCATTGACCACAAACTCTGCGTAGACGGAACAGGCGCCAACTTCCTCCGCCAAAAAGCCGGTGGATCCTTGCACCCGCCCACGCACGACACGGTCGACGCCAAGGAGCACTACATCACGCAAGATGGCCAGCCGGTATTCAAAGCAGCCGTCAAGGGCATGGCGGACGTGAGCTATGACATCATGCAGCAGAACAACCTCGCCCCGGAAGACGTCGCGTGGTTGGTGCCGCACCAAGCCAATTTGCGCATCATCGACGCCACCCAGCGCCGAATGGGCCTCCCTGCCGAAAAGGTGATGATCAACATCCAGAAATACGGCAATACCACTGCGGCCACCATTCCGCTTTGCCTGCGCGACTGGGAACAGCAGCTCAAAGCGGGAGATAACATCATCCTCGCTGCCTTCGGGGGTGGATTCACGTGGGGAGCCGTGTACCTCCAATGGGCGTACAATAGCTGACACAACGCATATCCTTACTTCCAACCGACCAATTAAAACTGCCTACCTTTGGCCTTTAAATTGTCATAACCATGGACATTTCTGAAATTCAAGACCTAATCAAGTTCATCGCAAAAGCCGGTGTAACTGAAGTTGAGATTGAGAAGAAAGACTTTAAGATTACCATCAAGTCCGAAATGCCGAAAAAGAAAGGCGCAGCAGCAGCAGAAGCGACCATTCAAGTGCCTGTCCCTGTGGCCGCGATGCCACAAGCACCGATAGCCGCTGTGGCACCCGCTGCTGCTCCAGCACCCGCCCCAGCGGCGGCACCTGAGGCACCCACAGCAAATACGGATGAAGACAACTACATCACTGTGAAGTCGCCCATGATCGGCACCTTCTACCGCCGTTCTGCTCCCGATAAGCCCACCTTTGTGGAGGTTGGTTCAACCGTCGGCAATGGCGATGTACTTTGCGTCATCGAAGCCATGAAGCTTTTCAACGAAATCGAATCGGAAGTCAGCGGCAAGATTGTCAAGATCCTCGTGGACGACAATAGCCCTGTAGAATACGATCAGCCACTCTTCTTGGTGGATCCTTCCTAAACATCCCTCAC
>CALGDB010000090.1 GCA_937884175.1 uncultured Flavobacteriales bacterium | reverse complement strand
CGATGCAATACGAATCCCTGGCAATCCTTCTTCCGTTGCCGGATGGCCTTGCAACCGCGTATTAAGCTTACGGAATGTAGCGAGTTCCTCCACCGGGAAATAACCACGGCGACTCAATACAGAATACCAGACCGGGCTGATGTGTCCGTTGGACAAAAAGAACAAGTCTTCATTCGTGCCATTCATGTCGAATTGGTCAGGGTTCAACTGCATCTCTTCGAAGTAGAGCAGCGTCAACAGGTCGGCGCAACCCAAACTTCCACCGGGGTGTCCAGATGAAGCACCGTGCACCATGCGCACAATGTCACGACGCACTTGCGTTGCCATTTGAATGAGGGTCTGATTTTCCATGGATATCTAACGGTATTGGGGGTTGAAATCGTGCGTAAAACTACCGCAGAAGCTACGGATGGCTTCAGAATTGTTGAGAAAGTGTGAAAACCAATTGTCCCGCTCTGCGTACCTTCGCCACTCCGAAAAAACCTCGATTGCAATGGCTTTAAAATGCGGCATTGTTGGACTCCCCAACGTCGGTAAATCCACCCTGTTCAACTGCTTGTCCAACGCCAAGGCACAGAGCGCGAATTTTCCGTTTTGCACCATTGAACCCAACGTTGGCGTGATTACGGTTCCCGACCCGCGGTTGGAGAAGCTCGCCGAATTGGTCAAGCCGCAGAATGTGGTTCCGACTACCGTTGAGATTGTGGACATTGCCGGGCTTGTAAAAGGGGCGAGCAAGGGGGAGGGCCTGGGCAACAAGTTTCTCGGAAACATCCGCGAGACTGATGCCATCTTGCACGTGCTGCGGTGTTTCGATGACGGCAACGTGGTTCACGTAGATGGCAGTGTCGACCCCATTCGAGACAAGGAGGTGATTGATATGGAGTTGCAGTTGAAAGACCTGGAAACGGTTCAAGCCCGCGCCACCAAAATCAAGAAGGCCGCCCAAACCGGAGACAAGGACGCCGCTAAATCCTACGGTTTCTACGAAAAGGTGCTGGCCGCTCTAGAATCTGGACAATCCGCCCGATCGGTTGAATTGGACGATTCCGAGGTGGTCATGATGAAAGAATTGCAGCTCTTGACCTCCAAACCCGTGCTCTATGTATGCAACGTCGACGAAGGCTCAGT
>CALGDB010000089.1 GCA_937884175.1 uncultured Flavobacteriales bacterium | reverse complement strand
TCAACTGGGCCTGAACCCACAGCGCCGCCCATTTCGTACGTCACCGTGTGCCGGCCTTGCCCCACTTCGAAGAGCGCATCGTCCAGCGCCAACCCTTCAACGCGTGTCGTGTCGTAGACCGGGTGGGTATAGCTGAAGCCCTTTGGCGTGAGGCGGTTGTCCTTGAGCGAGGAGGCGGCGCGTTCCAAAACGTTGGTGGGGTTGCCTTCTACATCGGCCGAGACCAATTCGTAAATCTGCACCTGCATCGGATCGTTAATGACGGTGTGGTGTGGCTCGTATTCCGCCAAACCGCTCTCGTCAACGCCGGTGATGCTGCCGTTCTCCCAGCCACCGCTGTGCCAGATGACCTCGCCGTTCTGGGAGGCTTTCACTTCGATCCAAGCACGGCGTGCCGGGTAGCCCGATGGGAATTTGTGCCCGGCTTTGTTGGTCAACTGCACCACGCACGTGGCGCCCCATGCATCGATCCAATCGCCCATGGTGACATTCAAGTCCACCGTTTCGTTGCGCAGCATGTCGCGCGTGCGCTGAAGCGTCGAGTCAAACAATTCCGGCGCCGTTTCCAAACCGAGCGCCTCGGTGTTGTCGCGCATGATTTCGAGCATCTGCGCATTGCCTCCCACAAGCGAGTGCAGACCGTAAGGCGTGCGCGGCTCTAGGAACACATAACCGGAACTAATGATGACCGGATCGTCGATACGCGGCATGTGGCAAGTGTTGCACGTGGCCGGTTCCTCGCCGTCCGGTGCGTAGGTGGAATTCAACCACTCGTGATAGGTCGCCTGCTCCACGTAATCAATGCCGGTGTAGTTGCCTTCGAGGTCTGTGGCGTGCGTCACGAGCGTATGGCACCCTGCACAGACTTCACCGTTCGGCACGTGCTCGCCGTACAGTGGCTTATAAAATGCATACTGCATCATCGGCAACTCGTACAGCGGCGGCTCGTCCTTGCCCAAACCGTATGGACCATAGGCTTTGTAGGTGTGGACAAACATGTCCGCGTTGAACTCCAGGCTATCGTCAAATTCGAGGTTGCCACTGTGGGTATCGCCGGCTGTTGGGGCTTGCTGGTGGCACGCCACGCAACTCACACCGTCGAGAGCCAAACTGTCTTGAAGCAGTGCGGCCATGGTATAATGCGGCTCTCCGTCGTGGTGAGCGGCAAAATGCCCCAACGGCGCATGGCAAGAGGTGCATTTATCTTCTAGTTCGAGTTGGTGGTCGGGGTTCACCAATACCTCATGGCGCACCTTCGCTCGCCAGAACGGGTCTCGGGCACTATTGGCCATGAGGGTGCTGCGCCAGTAGTCCGTGACGTTCACGTCCCATCCGTCGGGCATGGCCTGTGCGGGAAAGGTCTGGCCGGCAATGCTGGCAAAGCTGTTGGGGTCTTTGCCGTGGCAGCCAGCGCATTTACCGCTTCCAGTAAACAAGGTGTTGGACGAATCCGGCAAACCACCGTATGCTGACCGGAACTCCGCCGTATGGTATGGACTTCCGTCTTGATGCCAATGATCAGGACGGTCGATGGCGCCCATCAACCCAAGCGACACCAAGGTCGCTCCCAATCCTATCCAAGCAATCGACTTCATGTTCGCAGGTCTAACAGCCAAAATACCGATTTCGTTGCAAAAAGCGGGGATTTTTGTCACCGCTCGCCCATCGGCGGGTCCAACTGCTTCGTACAGTGGCGTTTACTGAATAACGATTTCCTTGATAAGCGGACGGCCCAATTCCTCGTTCAGGAGGTCGACCATCTTCCCTTTGGCCATCATGAGCTCCTCTTTGAGCGGGCCGCTGTCCAGTTTGACCCACAACTTGCCATCCAACTGCAACCGCAAGGAACGGGTTTGCTTCTCGACAAACACGCCAAACACCGCGCCCCATGCTTTGACCACATCCACTTCATCGAGCTTGCCCTGCATGCGGTGGGCCTGAATGAATTGTTGAATGGCCGCCTTCAGCGGTTTGGCATCATTGCGCTCCATGCTTCGAAGGTAATGGATTTGATGCCACTTCATCCGCCTCGCGTACGGTTCCCGAATTGACTTCATAAACGCGCACATTGGCCCCGGTCTCGCGGAACATGCCGGGGATGCGGCCGAGGTCGGTGTCCGTGATGAACACTTGGCCAAACTCGCCAGCCGTCACCCAGCGCATGAGCGCCTTCACCCGCTTGTCATCGATTTTGTCGAAAATGTCGTCCAACAACAAGATGGGTTTGACGCCCGTCGCCTGTTCGATATACGCCAACTGCGAAAGGCGCAAGGCGATGAGGAAAGACTTCTGCTGGCCCTGTGAACCGAACTTTTTGATCGGATGCTCACCGAGGTCAAACGCCAGATCATCCTTGTGGATGCCACGTGTTGTTCGACGCAGGCGGCGGTCATCGTTTTGCGCTTCGTTCCATTGCTGATGCACCGCTTCATCGGTCGTTCCAACCTCAGTGAGATAGCGAACGCTGACGGTTTCTGCGCCGTTCGTGATTTCACGGTAGGTCTCGAGGAAACCGGGCACGAAAAGCTCAACGAATTCCGCCCGCTTAGCCCGGATCGCCACCGCCAACGGAAAGAGCTGGGCGTCCCACGGCTCGAGGGCCTCGGCATCCCACCGCCGGTTTTCGGCAAAGTAGCGCAGCAGGGTGTTGCGCTGGTTCAGCGCCTTGTTGTAAGCCATGAGCTGGCTCAGGTATTCCCGGTCAAACTGCGAGATGACCGAGTCAATCCAGCGGCGGCGGGTTTCGCTGCCCTCCTGGATCAAAACTGCATCGGCCGGGGCAATCATCACCGCGGGGAAACGGCCTACGTGATCCGCCAAGCGGTCGTACGCCTTCTCGTTGCGGCGAAATACCTTCTTCACACCGCGCTCCACCGCGCAGCTGACCTTTTCCTGCTGGTCGTGCCGGGCGAAGATGCCCTGGATGAGCATGTGTTGCTTGCCGTGTGCGATGTTCTGTCCGTCAATGGGGTTGAAATAACTCTTGGTGTGGCACAAATAATGCACCGCGTCGAGCACGTTGGTCTTTCCGCTGCCGTTGTCCCCGAGCAAGCAATTCACCTCTGCGCCGAAGGTCAAATCTGAATCTTCGTGGTTTTTGAAATGCAGCAATTGAAGATGTTCGAGAACCATGATGCGAATTTCACTATTTTTGCTCGTCCTTGGACGTAAACTTTAGAGAGAACGACAAACCCATGGCGAAGAAGACCAAGCCCGAAGACGATACCCTGCTCGACGTAGGGGAAGTGTACACGAAAACCGAGCGTTTCGTAGATGAGAATCGCAGCACCTTGACTTACGGTGTCGGTGGATTGGCGGTGTTGATTTTGGCCGTCATCGGTTACCAATCTTTTGTTGTTGGTCCCGCAGAAGCCTCTGCCGAAACAGATGCGTGGCGAGCGGAGAACTACTTCGAAATGGATTCCATGAGCCTAGCCGCCCTCGGTGACGGCTATGCAGCTGGTCTCGAAGAAGTCATGGCCGACCACGAAGGCACTGCAGTGGGCCAACGTGCCGCATACCGCATGGGCATTTACTACCGGGATGCCGGTGACTTCGAAGGCGCCATCGCCGCATTCGAAGAAGTGAATGTCGGCGACGACGTGGTGCAGGTCCTTGCAGCCGGTAACATCGGCGACTGCTACGTCGAATTGGCGGACTACGAGGCAGCGCAAGCGGCATTCAACAACGCCATCTCCTTGGCGACTTCCAGCATGGCTGAGGACGTGTTGGCCCCTATGTACTTGTACAAGGGCGCACTCGTTGAAATCGAGTTGGGCAACAACGCCCAAGCCAAAAAACACCTGGACCGTATCGTGGAAGACTACCCCACCAGCCAACAAAACAACGCCTCTGAAGCACTTGCAGCCTCATTGGCCGAAGGGTAACGCCCATGGCTACTGCCGGTAAAAATTTAAGTTTGTACGACGCAGCTCAGCTGCCCAACGGTGCCCGCTATCGAGTGGGCATTGTTGTTTCCGCGTGGAACGCCGAGATTACCCATGCCCTGCGAGACGGAGCCCTTGAGGTGCTGCACGCTGCAGGCGTCACGGCCGACAACACGCGCGTCCACGAAGTGCCCGGAGCTTTTGAGCTTCCCCAAGGTGCCCAGTGGCTCATGGAAGCCGACCAACCCTGCGACGCGGTGATCGCCATTGGTACCGTCATCCGCGGCGAAACAGCCCATTTCGACTACGTCTGCAAAGCGGCGAGCGAAGGCATCCTTCGGGTGGGCCTCGACACAGGGAACCCGACCATTTTTTGCGTCCTCACCGACGACACCATTGAACAGTCCCGCGCACGATCGGGCGGTGAGCACGGCAATAAAGGCGTAGAAGCAGCCGTTGCCTGCTTGCAGATGCTCGACCTCAAATCCACCCTTTACGGCGGCTAACTCATGGGGACATCCCGTGCGGACATTGTCGAAAAGCCCCCGCTGCGCCTGATCCTACTCGTCGGATTGGCCCTGCGTATCCTTGCTGCCTTCAATTCACCAGGCTACCTCATGCACGACGACCATTTCCTCGTCGTGGAAACGGGCGCCTCCTGGGCGGTCGGCGAAGATTACAACAATTGGATGCCTTGGACGCAGCGTGCCAACGGCATCGAAAACCCGACTCCACACCAAGCCAACCTCGCCTACGCCGGTATCGTGAGCAGATACTTTAGCGTCTGCAATGCAGTGGGCTTTGTGGACCCGGCCGGCCAAATGCTTCTCCTTCGCTTGCTTCATGGACTGTTCAGCCTGCTCATTGTGGCATTGGGATTCCGCATAGCTGAAAAACTGGGAGGTGAACGTCCAGCCCGCTGGACCGGATGGGCCTTGGCTATCTTTGGGTTGTTTCCTTTGCTCGGCGTTCGGCAGCTGGTTGAGATGGTCTGCATACCCCCGTTGTTGTGGGCCGCATGGGTGGTGGTACGGACGGAGCGAAGAACGTGGAAGACCTGGGCACTGGCCGGAATCGGAATCGGAATCGCCACTGCCTTGCGTTACCAATGCGGTGTTTTTGGTTTGGGCTGGGTCATCGCGTTGCTGGTGCATGAACGCAAATGGCAACAGGCTGTTCTCAACAGCGCCATCATGGGCTGTACAGCACTCCTGACCTTCGCGCTGGGGCAACTCCAAGACGTCTTCATCTGGGGCGAGCCGTTCGCGCAGCTGCGCGCCTACATCGAATACAACTCGACCCAAGCTGGCGCTTATCCCCAAGGTTTTTGGCACCAGTACTTCTGGGTGGTTTTGGGGCTGCTGGTCCCACCCTTTTCGCTGGCCTGGGTGTTTGGAACGGTACGGGAAGTCAAGCGCCTCGCACTCCTCGTCATTCCCCCCTTGGCCTTCTTCCTCTTCCATAGCGCTTTTCCCAATAAGCAAGAGCGCTTCATCCTGCCTGCCGTGCCGTTCATTGTCGCCGCTGGGAGCATCGGTTGGCATGCCTTTATCGAGGGCTCGGGGTTCTGGCAACGCCGCGCACAGTTGCATCGCGGTCTCGTTGCGGTTGGTTTGCTATTGAGCGTAGGATCCGGCATTGGGTTGTGCTTCATTCAGCCCAAAAAGTCCCGGGTGGACGCGATGACTGCGCTTTATGATCGCGGTGACCTCGAAAATTTCCTCATCGTACATGCCGATGGCGGTGCCATGCCTCCGCAGTTTTACAGCGGTTCGTGGAAGAAATACTGGACAAGCGACCTCAGTACCGATGCAGCCAACCATCGGCAGGTCATGTGCAACAGCCCGCGCTACACCTTTCCGAATTACATCGTTTTCTCCGGTGATCGCCTGCTCGGGGAGGCAGTGCAGCGGTACAAGCCCATCTACCCTTCGATGGAATACGTGCAACAAGTTACACCCAGCCGATGGGACCGCTTGCTCGCTGACCTCAACCCGCACAACCGCGTCGAACGCATGCTGATTTATCGCATCAATCCGGCCGTCGAGTGCGGAACACGGTGAACGCTGAGGGTTCCGTATTTTCGCGGAAAGCGACTTGAAACCATGAACCGAGTTCTCCTCACCCTTTCGTTGTTAATTTTCACCTGCGTAACTGGCGCTGCCCAATACCCGGGTTGGCAGCAAGCAGTGGATTACACGATGGAAATCACCGTAGACACTGCTGCCCACCAATACAGTGGCTCCATGAAAGTGATGCTCCGAAACAACAGCCCGGAATCGCTTGACAAAGCGTACTTCCACCTGTTTTTCAACGCGTTTCAGCCCGGCAGCATGATGGACGTGCGTTCGCGCACCATCAGTGATCCGGACCGCCGGGTGGGTTCCCGCATTTTTGAACTGCCTGAAAATGAATGGGGATGGATTGAAGTGGCTACGCTCCGTGTCAACGGGAAGCAGGTGGCATTTGAGCACGACGGCACCTTACTGGATGTCACCCTCAACAGAGCCATCGACGCCGGCAAAAAGGCCACGTTTGAAATGGAATGGAAGGCGCAGGTGCCACGCCAGATTCGCCGAAGTGGTTGGATGAACAAAGAAGGCGTCGAATACTCGATGACCCAATGGTACCCGAAGCTCTGCGAATACGACCACGACGGTTGGCACACCGAACCGTACATCGGCCGGGAATACCACGGCATCTGGGGTGACTATGACGTGACCATCCAGCTCCCTGCCGGTTATGAAGTCGGCGGTACCGGCGAACTCACCGGGAGCCTTGAAGATGCCCGAGCCACCGGCACGTGGCGGTTCACGGCGGAGGACGTGATTGATTTCGCCTGGGCAGCCGATCCCGATTACGTCCATACAACGGCCATGGCCGGCGACGTGACGTTGAACTTCTACAACCAGCCCAATGCCGAGTACGATGAGAATTGGGCCGCCCTGCCGGAATACACGGCCAAGGCCATGGCCTTTCTCAGCGACCTCATTGGTCCCTACCCCTACCCGCAATACTCCGTCATCCAGGGCGGCGACGGCGGCATGGAGTACCCAATGGCCACGCTCATCACAGGGCAACGCAGCCTCCGGAGCCTCGTTGGGGTGACCGTCCACGAAATGGCCCACTCGTGGTTCCAAGCGGTGCTGGCCACCAACGAGAGCCTGTACGAGTATATGGACGAAGGAATGACAAGCTACGCCACCGAGCTGTGTATGCGCCACCTCTTCGTAGGTCCGGGCAGCGACGAGCCACCGCACCAAGGTTCGGTTTCAAGCTACATCAGTCAAGCGCTGAGTGGCAACGAAGAACCGTTGATTACCCATGCCGATCACTACCAGACCAACCGCGCCTATGGTGTGGGTGCGTATTCCAAAGGGGAAACCATGCTGGCGCAATTGGCCGCCGTAATGGGACCTGAACTCCGCGATGAAGGGCTGAAAGCGTATTACCGCGATTGGAAATTCAAGCACCCCGGGCCGAACGATTTCAAGCGCAGCATGGAAAAGGTGTGCGGGTTTGATTTGGATTGGTACTTCCAGTACTTTATCCACACAACGCACCAAATCGATTACGCCATCGACCGCGTGGCCGAAGGCGCAGAGACAACGACCATCGAATGCTCGCGCATTGGCGCCATGCCCATGCCGCAAAACATCACCGTCACATACACCGATGGTACCGCGACGACGTATGTGGCTCCGTTGGTGATGATGCGTGGCCACCGCCCCTTGGCAGAAGGCGAGGCCTTGTTGCCGGATTGGCCGTGGACACACCCCACGTATTCATTAGACGTGCCCACAGGAAGCGGCATCGCCTCCGTCGAGCTCGATGCGGCGCGCCAAATGGCTGATGTGGACCGAACCAACAACCGCGTGGAATTTGACCCTGAAATCAACCGCTTGTACGAGCGCAACCGCTAAACCACGGACATGCTCGCAACGCTCATCCACGACCAATCCGCTTGGGTCAAATGGCTGGTGTTCTTGCTCGCCATCGGCCTGCTGGTCACCCTCTCGCCCATCACCCCGTTCACCACGGAAGACGGCATTCCTATCACGCTGCAATCCTTGCTGGTGGTCTTTTTGCCCATTCTACTCGGCTGGCGCGTTGGAGTCGCGGCCGTTGCGGCCTACTTAGTCATTGGCGGCTTAGGAGCTCCCGTATTTTCTTACGGCACGTATGGATGGGATCGATTCACCGGCAGCTCAGGGGGCTTTTTATTGGCCTTTCCCATAGCGGGATTACTCGCCGGTTACGCCATGGAGCAATTCCAGAACACGAAATCCGTTTTGATCGGCGCCTTGCTCCTTTTCGCTGGCCAATTCATTATACTCGGTCTCGGCCTCTTCTGGTACCGAGCCATCATCCCCGTTGAAGAGTCAATGCTGGCCTCGGTGGAGCGCCTGCTCCCGGGGCTGTTCATCAAAACTGCTTTTGGCGGATTGGCGCTCGTGCTGATTCAGCGCTTGGTCGCTGCCGCCCTAAAATCCCAAAACGCATAAATCCCATGAATATCATGCGCCTATCCTTCCTTGTTGGAGGCGTCTTCGCCCTGGCAGCTGTTCTGACCAGCTGCGGCAACGAAACCCCGGCCGACTCGGCCAAAACCCAAGCCATTCTTGACATGAAACGAGCCACCGACCACCACAGCTACAGCCGACCCGATGAGGCGGTTGTCACCCACTTGAACTGGAACGCCGCCGTCGATTTTGACACCCGCGTCATCACGGCAACTGCAACGTACGACGTCGTGGCAGCCGCAAACGCCGAGCGCATCATCTTCGATTGCACCGACTTGACCATCCAAGCGGTGCGCGTGGACGGTGAGGCCGTTGATTTTGAACTCGGACCAGCCCAACGTTTCATCGGACAACCGTTGAGTTTTCCGGTGAGCGCTGACAGCCGACAGGTCAGCATCGACTACCAGAGTTCGCCGGAGGCCGGGGCACTGCTGTGGGTCGAGGGCGACAATCCCTTCCTCTTCACGCAGAGCCAAGCCATCTTGGCGCGTACGTGGATTCCGTGCCAAGACTCCCCTGGAATTCGTTTCACGTACGAGGCGCACGTAGACGTGCCTCAAGGCACCATAGCGCTGATGAGCGCGACCAACCCCACCGTACAATCAGCTGACGGCCATTATGATTTCCGCATGAACCAGAAGATTCCATCTTATCTGTTGGCACTGGCCGTGGGGAATGTGGAGTTCCGAAGCGTCGGTGAACACACGGGCGTGTATGCCGTGCCCGAACTCATTGAAGTTGCCGCGTATGAATTTGCCGAAATGGAAGATTTACTGGTGGCGGCAGAAAACCTCTACGGCAATTACGCTTGGGAACGTTACGACCTGTTGGTCCTGCCCCCAGCCTTTCCGTTTGGCGGCATGGAAAACCCTCGGTTGACGTTCGCTACGCCGACCATCATCGCCGGCGACCGCAGCTTGGTTTCCTTGGTAGCGCACGAATTGGCGCACAGCTGGAGCGGCAACCTCGTTACGAACGCCACATGGGACGACTTCTGGTTGAACGAAGGCTTCACGGTATACTTTGAGCAGCGCATCATGGAATCGGTCTACGGCCGTGACGTTTCCGAGATGCTAGCGACGCTGAGCTACCAAGGGCTGGTCGATGAAGTCGACGTCATTATGGACTTGAATCCCGATGACACCCACCTGAAGTTGCACCTGCAAAACCGCAATCCCGACGACGGGTTGACCGCCATCGCGTACGACAAGGGCTACTTCTTCTTGCGCCGCATCGAAGAGGTCGTCGGACGAGAGGCCTTCGATGGTTTCCTGAAGACCTACTTTGCCACGCACGCGTTCTCGGTTATGGACACCGACCGCTTCATCGACTACCTCAAGTCGGTACTCCTCACTTCAGACGAGCTGCTGGCTGCCGTGGAACTTGATGCGTGGATTTTTGGCCCTGGATTGCCTGACAATTGTCCGACCGTCAGCTCTGCCCGCATTGAGCGCGTAGACGCCGCATTGGCCGGTTGGGAAGCGGGTACAACAGCGACCAGCGACCTACCTTGGAACGAGTGGGTGTACCAAGAACGGTACCGTTTCCTCTCCAATTTGAACGACGCCACTGCCCCCGAACGCCTAGCAGAACTCGACGCAACGTGGGGCATTTCATCCACCGGCAACAACGAAGTTTTGTTCGCGTGGCTCGAGCAGAGCATCCGAAGCCAATACCAACCATCATATCCCCGTTTGAAAACGTTCCTCGTAGAAATTGGCCGCCGCAAGTTCCTGACGCCCCTTTACAAAGCGATGGTCGATACAGACCAGAAAGCGATGGCGGATGCCATTTACACCAAGGCCCGTCCAAACTACCACAGTGTATCCACGGGGACCATGGATGAATTGCTCGCATGGAGCGAGTGATCTGGAAGACTTGAAAAGAAAAAAGCCTAGGCCGATCGCCTAGACTTTTTCATGTCCGGTCGGTGCAGTTATCGCGTCACAAAGACCGAACCGGTAATTTCTTTGCGTTCCGCTGGATTGCTCAGGCTATAAACAATCACGCTGTAGTAGTACAAACCGTCTTGGGCAAAATGCTCCGAATCCTCGTTAGCGGGTCCGTACCATACTTCGTTGATGTCGTTGGTCTCAAAAACAAGGTTACCCCAGCGGTTGACAATGCGCATCTCGAAGCGATTCGGATCGAGATCGGCACCTTGAACGAAGAAGGCATCATTGACCCCATCGTTATTTGGTGTGAAGGCCGTCGGGATGTACAAGACAAACATGTCTTGAATCTCGATAATGCGGGTGATTTGAGAACTACAGCCATTCTCATCCGTGACCACAAGGGTAACCGGATAATCACCTCCCACGTCGATGGGGAAGGTAAAATCCGGGGCCGGCATGTCGGACGTGCCCAACCCGTTATTGCTGTCAAAGAACCAGTGCCAGTCGACCACGTTCGAGCTATTGACCGCTTCGAACTTAATCTCGGTGTCGGGGACACGCGTCGGCTGCGGCGATGCTGTGAAGCCTACGTATGGTGGCGTGTACACCTGTAAGTAGTTCGGCTGGAAATTGGTGTACTCACACCCAATCAGTGACGTGATATTGAACGTGATGTCGTAGCCACCGGGGGCCAAGTACGCGTGGACGGGGCTGGCTTCATAGCTCAGTTCCCCGTCACCAAAGAACCATTCTGTTTGCGAAATCTGCGCAGGATCAACGAGGCTTTCGAATTGGAATACGCCGGGAACGCATGCTTTGGTCGTATCCGAGCTAAATGCAGCCGGTATCGGCGTTTCAATGGTGACCGTCTCGCATGAAGTGACTGCCGGCGATTCGCAGTTATCCGTCAGCGTTACGCAATACGTACCCGTTGCTTCAGGATAGTCCACCCAGAACGGATCATTCGATCCCGTTGCAGCATTTTCCCATGTCCAATTCAAGGTATAGCCTGCTCCGCTTCCACCGCTGAACCCTGTGGCTTCTAATTCCGCGAAGGCACCACCACAAATTAATTCAGGAGCATCCAAACTCACGGTCAGGGAATCGTAGACCTGAACCGTGACGGTTTGCGGCTCCGAGAGGCATCCGTTCTCGTCCATAGCGAATACTTCATAATCCGTGTCCTCGACAGGGTTCACAGTCTGCATATCCCCTGTGCCCAAGCCGTTATCCCACGTGTAGGTCCATTCGCCTGTTGGGTCCATATCCGAGCTAACCTCCAGCACTGCATAACCATTGATGCAAATCGTTGGATCAGGCGTGATATCGAAACCCATCGGTGGTGGCGTACTCAAAACAATGTCCATGTAATAAACGCAACCGCCCGTGTCGCTCAACTCCAATTCATAGGTGCCGGAGACGAGGTTGTCAAATACGTCAAGTCCCCCATTGGACTCAATGGTTTGAACGAGAGTTCCACCTTCCGACAATGTCAACGTCCAAGGTCCTTCTGCCGGCGATTCATTGATATCAACTGCAACGTAGCCATCTGTCAACAAACAAGATGGCTCTTCCAAATCCACGCTGTAATCAAATCCAGGGATAACGGACACTACGTCTTCTGTTCCACAGTATGGCATACCAATGGGCTCCACCAAAAGTGTGTACTCGATGGGTTGGCCGTCGAAAGCCATAACGGTCGGATTCGGGCTGAAGGGATCGTCCAAATACGTCGGTGGATCCCACGTCCAGTTGTATCCACACTCGACCTGACCGCCACACGATACGCAGTAATTCATTTCTTCAACCGTGCCATCAGAACATGATCCCCAGCCATCGGAAGTAATCACAATCGTTATGCAGCCGTCTGGGTTGGTAGCGGTAAAGGTTTGCCCCGTGAGGTCCCCATCGAGGTTTGCCAACAGCGGCGCAGTATCTGAATCGCCATCGAAAATGGTCACAGCATCCCAGAAAGCTTGGACGCCGCCGCTGCTGAAATCGATGGTCATCATGGTACCGTCGCCCGGGTTGTCTGGACAGTAGGTGAAAACAGAGTACTCATTCGGACCATAGCAGTAGTTTATACTGCCTTCGGAAGCCGAACATGAGGATTCCTCTCCTCCCACAAAAGCAGCCTCAAGCTGCACAGGGTCTTGGCAAAAGATTTGATCCATGCCCGCTGTTACTGAGTTGCCCAAACCAGGGATAACTTCAACCACGACTGTGGTGTCCCACGTACAGCTGAAATTGTTCGTAACCGTGTAAACGAATTCATATTCACCCGGCGTGTCGAACATCAAGTCCACGTAATCCGCCTCAGTCTCAATCGACTCCACGCCGTAGGTGAAGGAGTTAACCTGCCAGTAACTTGAATCCATGTCCGCACCGATGGTCGGTGTAAACGTCGTAACACCGGGAACGATTTCTGGGTTGAAGTCAATGCCCCATTCGAAGAGGAAACCGTTATCCGCACCCCACTGATCAATGACTTGGAATGTCCATATTCCGTTCAGTGGACAGCCAACGAAATCGCAGATATCACCGCACAAACCATACTCACCAGCGGGGATGGTATTGCCGGTAACATCGGGGTTGTCCGCACCGTCCAGGAGGTATTCGCCTTCATCAGTGAATGTGTACCAGTAACCTACACCGGGATTGGGAGTTGTACCGTCGAAATCATCAGGTTCGCCGAGATAATAGCCGTTGAGGTCGTTCCCTCCGCTACAATCATCGGCACCCGCGTTGTTGTTTTCCATGACCAGCACCTGCGTTCCATCAGGGCATTCTACTTGAATGGTCAAGTCACCCACGAAGGAGTGCTCCATGAGTGCATTGATGCCGAGCAGATCATCGCAATCGTCCAAGGTTTGACCGTCATCGAAAAAGTCGATGTACAGTTCCGATTCGAACCACGCACCTGTGGCGTCTGGCATAGGAAGTTCTTCAGACACGGCCAACGGTGGCAGCGCAGTCCATGTGACACTTTGCACCGGGTTGCCATCCAAGAAACCAGGAGATTCAGTGCACAGCGGCGAACTGAATTCAGCATTGAAGATGGGAATGGTACTGACCAGTACCTGGTAGACTTCTAAGTTGACGCTCGTGCAGTTGTTCTCATCTGCAACTACCAACGAAACCAAATACTCCCCCGGTTCTTCGTACGAGTGCGATGTCAGCGGACTTGTGGTGGAATCAACGGTGCCGTCGCCCCAGTTCCAAATCCAGTATTCCAAATCCACACCATCTCCCATGGAGCTGCTGCCATCGAATGAAACTTCTTGGCCAGGGCATACACCAACGCTCGGTTGCCCCGGCTCAAACGGCTCAGGATCGGTCATATCATATCCCGATTCCGGATAAGTACACGGGGTAACACATGCAATGGTGCCCACCCAACCTGCAGCGCCTGCAGTAGCACCGTTGTTGGAATTGAATACGAACGTCAGACAGCCCGTGGGGTTGAATGTCGACGCAGTGAAGCTAACCCCCAGTAAACTATTGTTGGTGCCGGCCCCGACCATCTCCGCACTCGTGTCATCGCCATCAAAAACGTACAAAACATCGTTATTGTTCGGGTTGGCGTTCGTTTGCAAGTCGAAGGCGAGGAAGACCACTTGGATAGCATCCCCGTCCGTCTCAGGACAAATGGTAATGGTGTAATCTTGGTCAGTGTAGGGGCCTCCATCCACAGCTCCTAGGATACCATCGTCATAGAAAAACCCATCGCAGATGACGACTTCACCGCCAGCGCTGATTTGAATGTCCTCCTGAGCCTCCAGTTTGTCTGTTGCAAAGACCAGCATGGTAGCCAAGCTCAGGATGCCCACAGTCAGCCTACGGAACGTTGTTGAGCTTTTTGGAAGGTAAGAACGAAGTGCCATGAAAAGATTCATCAATGGTGTTGCAGTAGGAACACAAAAAACACACAAGGGTTGCATTTGCAAAGTACGCAATCGCGTCCGGTTGGCAACCGTCAAGGCCTTGAATTGCCCTTTCTTTACTC